>JAUHWE010000568.1 GCA_030424825.1 Verrucomicrobiia bacterium | reverse complement strand
CTTTCATCGACTCCCTATTATGGGAAGCGATTTTCAAAAAGCGCTAACAAAATGAGCGAAACACGAAAAAAGTTGGCCTAAACGCAGAGATCACGACTTATTGGACACTTTCTAAGAAAGGAATTGGGTCTTACGATAACAAAGTTCAACGAGAATGCTACTTAGAAATTCATTAGACCAAGCAGAAGGAGGCGAAATTGAGTAGGATCCTGCCAATAGCAAAATTCCCATCAAAAATTGTGTATGAAAAACATAATGACAGCGCTGAGAAGCGTTGACAGTAGGAGCAAGAAGAGAGTGAGCGGCAGTAGGGCCAGAACCCCATAGATCGGGCTTCTGAATCTCGACATTACCCAACTCCCAAAAACGGAACCAGCGATCACGCAGCCGAAAAGCACCCAGGAAATCCAGTCGGGCAGGGCGGATGGGTAAAACGTGTAAGGAATCGCGAATTTCATTTTCCCTCTATTTGGGTCCATTTTGGGAACAGGTTAAACCGGAGGCACCACCTTATCCCTCGATCGAAACGGGCTGTCCATCGGTCTTTCAGCGAAATGCAATAGTACTCCCGCGGGATCCCATACATGAGTTACCATTAATCCCCAGGGCATCAACTCCGGTTTAGCGACCTTAGTGCCTTCGAATTTGTCGGTAAGTTCTACAGCAAGAAAATGGTCGTACCATTCCTGAGCGGAATTCACCATGAAATGGAGCATCAAGCTGTGGGCGTAATTGTTGTGGTTCTTAGGCAAAAGGAGAAAGCGAAAGCCAAACCCAGTGTCGACCTCACATACTTCGCCATCGTCCCAGTTGATTTTGAATCCAATTGTCTCGTAGAACGATTGAGAAACGCCATAGTCATTGGACGGCACAAAGGGTTTAAAGTCGTTGATGGTCCGCATTAGTGACTACCTTTATAGGAATGCCAAAGGTCTGTCACGCATTGTTGCTATTTTGTGATTCGATGCGGCTGTTTCGCACCTCTGCCTAATCGTTCCGTTTCATGGGATCAAACCGGGGTCCAACCCACTAAAGACGAAACCTACGATGCTCTTCGTTAGCGCAAATAAATCCCAAGCCCGAGCCTACGAATAGCCCCTTCAATCGTATCGACCGTTTCGGCACATTGGTCCAACGTAAAGGTGTGGGAATCAATCTTTCCTTGCCGGTTGACACTCGTCGCCAACAGAGACTGGTCCTTTAGCTTGCTGATAGATTTCAAGTCAGGAAAGGCGATCGAAAATAAAAGAACGGACCGGTCTTTCATTCCAGTTCCTTTTCTAATATTCCAAAAACGCATCTTACGAATTCTTGGCCTGCCGTGCGGGTCTGTGGATTCCGTCACTATAGAATCAATCGAATGCAGATCGGTCTGGGTTATAAGGGCGCCGGTCCAGACTTTGTTTCCGTCAATGAAGAAAACGAGTTCCGATACATGCGAATTGCCTCGAGAATCTTGTTCCTCCGCGCTTTTTACCGTCGCTCCCAGTCGATTTGATTCTCGCGATTGACTGATTTCCCATTGTGCGGAAAGGGGTGCAGCAAGGCATCCAAGCAAAAGGAGGGAGAATGTAGGGAGACTTTGAGCGAACATACTTCAATCCCGCACGGGAGGCTGATCCAATCGCAAAACTCTTTCCTGCGAGTACACGCCTACTAACGACGCTTTAGCCTCTACCCTGAAGCATCGGCTTCTCGCTAACGAACCTAGGGGGGATTCCAGCGCGTCGATCCCGAAGCTATTTTCCGTCCGTTCGATTGCCTAAAGCTCCCTTGGAAGGGCGCATGAGGAAATAGCTATTCGAGCGGCTAAAGCGAAACGCCTCTTTTCCAGGGAATGAAATCGTCCTGTCCCAAGCGTTGAGATTTCGTCTGATACTCACCGCTGGCGGTTTGTATCGCTAGCTCGAGAAGGCTCTCAGAAAGGTCGTCAATACTCGCGCTTCCGTCGATGACCGGACCCGTGTCGAAATCAATCATGTCAGACAAATTTCGGGCAATCTTGGAATTGCTGGAAATCTTCATGACCGGAGTGACTGGATTTCCGGTTGGCGTGCCCAAGCCTGTTGAAAACATGATTAAGTTCGCTCCAGCGCCCGCCATGGCGGTCGTTGATTCGACATCGCCACCAGGAGTGCAAAGAAGGCTAAGGCCCGAACGCTGTACCCATCCAGGGTAGTCCAGCACGCCACTGACCGGGGCCGTTCCTCCTTTGAGTGCGGCTCCCGCCGACTTGATCGCGTCAGTCGTGAGCCCATCGGCGATGTTTCCATGGGAAGGGTTCTGGTCGAAGCCCGAACCCACTCGTTCGGCAGCAGCACTGTAGGCCTGCATCAGCTCAAGAAATCGTTTCGCGATGTCGCCGCTCACGCACCGATCGACCAGATTTTGCTCAACTCCGCAGAGCTCAGGAAACTCAGAGAGGATCACGCTTCCACCAGAAGCCACCAGACGATCCGAGACTCCACCAATGACTGGATTCGCTGAAATGCCTGAAAAGCCGTCCGACCCACCACATTCAACTCCTAGAACCAGCTTGTCGATGGGAGCGGGCTTACGGATGATCTGATTAGCTTCGATTACCCCTTTGAAAGTGGCGCGAATCGCTTGAGAAAGCATGTCTTTTTCCGAACGGCTTTTCTGCTGTTCGAAGTAGTACACAGGCTTCGAGAATTGGGGATCACGGCGTTGGATTTCCGCCTTCAGGTGATCGATTTGCGTTTTTTGGCATCCGAGGCTGAGAACGGTCGCTCCGGCCACGTTCGGATGCGTCACGTATCCCGCCAAAAGCCCACTAAGAGTTTGGGCATCGTCACCCGTGCCCCCGCAGCCCAATGTATGGCTGAGAAACTTTATCCCGTCCACATTCGGCAGCAGTCGCTGTCTAGTGGATACACTTTCTGGTTCATCCATACCGGAAACGGCATCTAGGCTCGAACCACTATGATAGGCCGCAACGAGCTCGTTCATAAACGCAGAGTATGGGCTCCCGTGAGAATAACCCAGAGGACCCAGCATCGCTTCTTTGATGAGGCCGATATTGCGGTTCTCGCAAAAGACGAGCGGGATGACTAGCCATTGATTGGCTGTTCCGACAGTGCCATTAGCACGATGATAGCCTTGGAAAGTCGCGTTTTTCCATTTATCTACTGATGGTGGAGACCATGAATACTCTTGATTGGAAAGCGATGCCCCTGAAGCCGCGTGCACGACATTGTTGACGTGAATGCGTTCACCTTCAGCGATGGGCTTTCTAGCGAGGCCTACTTTCACCCCGTACATGTGAATCTCTTCGTCTACTGAAAAGGGCTTCGCGGCAAACTTGTGTTTTGCCGGGACGTCTTCAGTCAGCTGATACATTCTGCCTTCGTGTTCGACCGATTGACCGGCTTTGAGATCCTGCAAAGCAACGATAATGTTGTCGTTTGGTTTAACTTTAAGAGGGAGTGAGCTCATAAATTGGGAAGATTTCTGCGAATCGATTATTTAACAGGGAAACGCTGGGCTTGCGGCAGCCTCGCCTAGTGATGCGACCAGATCACTGTCTTCATCCAAGCTTCTCGATTTCCTTCACCAGTTGAAACAATCCCACCGCAGTCATCAGGACTGCCGACACCCAGAGAAACGCGGTCCAGGTTATGGGAGGTCTCAAAGCCACGTGCGTTTTCTTATAAAGAAAATAGAGCGCAGCGAAACTTAGGAAAGGAAGCATGAGCGCTTGGGCGACGGCACCTATGGTAACCAGAGTGACCGGTTTCCCTACCGATAGATAAAAGACACAGTAAAG
>JAUHWE010000567.1 GCA_030424825.1 Verrucomicrobiia bacterium | reverse complement strand
TCGCTTTTCCAGTTTATCGAGAGCATCCCAGCTGAGTTGGGGAAAAAGGGGGATAGGGCTCTCTTGGCCCTGAAGGTATGCTTGGAGTAGCTCTTCGAGAATCGCCACAGCATTGTCCAGCTCTGGGAGTTCGAGTGCCGCTTCCGACTCCTGGAGAGATTGGATAATGGATTTCTGAGGCTGGATTGCGGTTGACAATAGATGCCGTATCCAAAAATCGATTCGCGCTCTTGCTTTCCATTTTCCTGGATGGAGAAAGAACTGACGCTCCTCAGAAAGCCCTCTCAGTAGTTGGCCCGAAATTTGATGGGAACCGATCCTTAGATCGATGCTTAGAAGGCTGGATCGGACTGGCGACTTTTCGCGGGACCTCATTGCTTCAATCCTCAATGCCTGATCGCGAAGCTTTGCATAGAAAAGCCTTTCCAGGTATCCGGGAGGGAGCAACTTGAGGGAGGCGATCAAGGCCCGCTCAATGGACTCGATGGGTTGGCCATTTTGGATGGCGTCCGCGAAACGGTCCTGCAGCTTGTAGCGGTTGAGGGAATCTTGACTCAAGAGATCGTATTGTGGAGGAGCGTCGTCGAATTCGGTAAACCGGGCTCCGAGAACGTTTTTGACAAAATGCTTTTGCGGATCCTTGAAAAAGCGAATGAAGGAATCGATGGAGATACTGGTCGCTTTCTCGCTAATCGACAGCTTCTTTTGGGGCTTCCCGATGCTGGAAGTATTGTTTTCTTCGGATAGGGATCGGTTCAAATAGGTTTGGCAATTCTTGGCCCGTTCGTTCGAGTAGGTAAAGAGGGTTCCTTTCTGGAAGTATTCAGGATCATAAGACTGCCGCTTGTGCGAGACGACTCTTTGCTTACCTGGAGGGAGCGGGTCCGCCTTATCGAGGTAGTCGAGCAATTCGGAAACTACGATTGAGGGTTCCCGGCTGACTTCACTGGAAGGAGCCAGGCCCTTGTAGCTGATGAAAAGGGCCTCACGAGCAGCGAGCAGCGTTTCCAGAAAGAATTGCTTGTCCTCGTCACGAGTATTTCGATCGCCTCTCCGAGGGGTTTGGGCCAACAGGTCAAAAGGGGCGCGAATCGATCTTCGGGGGTAAGTGTCATTGTCCATTCCCAGCAAGCAAATCACTTTAGCCGGTATGCTTCGCATGGGTTTAAGGGAACAGAACGTGACCCTTCCGCTTAAATAGCCACTGACCGGAGAAGCGTTTTCGAGGGCCCCGATAACGCACGAGAACGTCTCCTGTCCGCTAGCGAGAACCGTGGATTGCTCGGGGAGCGCTGCTTGAATGGACTCAATCGAAGCATGAAACCGGTTGAGCTCAATTTCTTCTTTCGGTTTAAGCCGATCGAGGGCGATACAGATTCTTTGATTCCAATAGCCGATCGATTCGGTCCGGTTGCTCTCATTGTGTAGCTCCTCCAGGTAGTCGAGGAATTCAAGGAATCTCCCTGCCAGTTCTGCACTTTCGCCTTCAATTTCGCAAAAGGGAGAATGGTCGCCGGGTATTAAAATCTCGCTGTCCCGAAATGCGATCCCTGCTGATACCCGTGTTCGGAACTCCGACCAAGTGTTCCGGTTGGTGGGAAAGGCGCTGAAATTAGACCGGTGTTCATGATTCCAGCCCCATACGACTCCTGTTTCTCGTATCCAGTATTCTATGCGTTCAAGATCGGATTCTGAAAAATTGAAGGCATCCAAAGTGATAGGGTGCTTGAGCAGCTCGATGACCTCAAGGGTGGTTGCCCGTTTTTTCGAAAGCTCCAGATAGGTGATCGCTCCGGATACGAATGCGGACTCTTGCGGACCGGATTGGTCGGCGATCGAATAAGGGATGGCCGTGTCGCTTTCCGATGACTTCGCAAATACCGATTCGATATGGCCGGCATAGTCTTGAATGTCTGGGGCCATGACGAGAACGTCCGAGGCCTGGGTTTGTGGATGGTGGGAAAAGTAGTCGATGAGGTAGTCCCAGAGCGATTCGACCTCTCTTCTGGCACCGGCGGAGCAATGGATTTGTAGGGTGCCATCGTAGCTGGGAAACGGATACTGGGAAAGTTCTTCTGAGGAGCGATTTTCCAGGAGAAAAAGATCGGACTGCAGGCATCCCAGCTGGCTGCTGGGGTCCGGCTCTGAAAAAGATCCGTCATCGTGTATGGGGTCCTTGTCTAGAATGAGATCGAGAAACCCCTGACCCTGCTTTCCCAAAGAGGGTAGCAGCGGGTTGCCTATGTCATAGGTTGCGTCTTCGAAATCGAGATCGTTTTCAGAGGGGGCAGGCTTTCGGCGTTGAGACGCCCGAGCGATTTGCTTACTCGATTTGAGATCGGCCCAGTATAGGTCCGAGGGTTGAAGGAGAAAAATATGGACGGGGCGAAACAGGGAGACCGCCTCGAGGATGTCTAGATAGAGAGGAGGCAGGGACGACACCCCGAAGACGGAAATGCGCGTGGGCCAATTCTTCGTATCGGGCTTTATCTGGTCGGGATGGCTGACCTTCAAATCCTGCCAAATTCGGGCGAGGTGTTGAGGGCGTCGGGCTTGGGGAAAGACTCGATCGCGGAGGCGTCGCCAGATTTCAGCCTGCCAATCTTTCGAGTTTCTTCCTGCTTCCCAATCGGCGATTGCGTCCGGTCGATAGAGTAGATACTGGTCGAACAGCCACGCGAGTTTGTTGGCTAGCTGCAAGCGGCGGGCACTGCTGGGTTCGCAATAGCGCTTGAGGACCGCGAACTCAGGCCGGTTTTCGAGTTTGTCCAGCAAGTCAAACAGCTCCCATCGAGCCCGGTTTTCGTCAAAGACTCCAGTCTCGGCATGACTAGAGTTGAAACCCGTAAGGAGTCGCTGGAAAAATTTAGCGGGAAACGGAAACTCCCATCCGAAAGAAACGCCGAGAGACCGGGCGATCTCGAATCGAAGCCAACGAGCCATGCCGGGATTCAAAGTCATGACGGTTTCCTGTTCGAGGAGGCCTTGCAGGGGACGTTCTCGCGTCACTTCCACGAGTCGCTTGGCAAGCGACTCGATGCGGTTGGAAGTGTGCAAGTAAAGCTCCTTTGCTCTCATGGGTCGGCTGGAATCAGAGGGTAGTCCGGGTTACTTGGCAATTATGAATCCGTGTTCCACGAGGGTTGTTTGCCGTAGGGCACCACGAGGGTCATTTCGTAAATGAAACGCTAATTCAATGCCGGCGGCACGACCCATGCTATGTAATGGCGGGAAGCTTTATGCGTTTATTTTTGCCTAGTCGATTTTGTTTGTGGGTGGTACTGAGTACGATCGTAGTGCCGAGCCTTCGCGTGTCGGGGCAGGAAGAGGATCCCCCATCGGAACCTCTGGAGAAACTCGTTTTTGTCGATGCTCATTTTGACGAAGTGGGGGGTGTCGACGGTTTGGACGGAAGCTATGACATGGTGATTTCTCCCGACGGAGAATATCTCTACGTGGCATCCATGAATGACGATGCCATTGCCGTTTTCGATCGGAATCCGGCGACCGGCGAATTAGCCTTTATATCCCGGAGCAAGAACGGCGAAGGCGGCATCGACGGTCTAAACGGAGCCCGATCCTTGGACATATCTCCAAACGGAGCCTTCCTCTATGCGGTTTCGATGTTTGATGACGCCCTCGTTACATTTTCTCGAAACCCTTCAACGGGAGGCCTTACCTTTCTCGGGAGAATCAAAGATGGTGAAGCGGGCGTAGACGGTCTGGATGGGGCCCGGTCGATAGCGATTTCACCGGATGGTCTCAATTTGTATGTAGCGGGTTGGGACG
>JAUHWE010000012.1 GCA_030424825.1 Verrucomicrobiia bacterium | reverse complement strand
GAAGTCGAGGATCCACTCTCCATTCGGACCCACCGGTTCAATTTGTTTTAGACCTCCAAAACGGCTTCCCATTCCAGCCGCCAGTACGAGCAATATCGGTTTCATCGATCGTTTGATTGAGACAACCTATCTGGTTTGCAATCGATAAATCGCTCCTGCCGTTTTTTCACCGACGACTTACTAAAACCATGCTTGCCTCTCCATTGCGGGGTACTTACCTGTCGTCTTATCAAGGAAGTTATGGAATCAAAATACTTGGGGAAATCGGTCAAACACCCTATCGAGGAACTGGACTCTTTCCCCGCGCCCGAGGGGATATCTCAAGTGACGATGACTTCCGACGAAGTTACCAGTTCTTGCCCCGTGACGGGTCAGCCTGACTTCTACAGTGTCAAAATCGAGTACATTCCCCAATCGCTTTGCATCGAATCCAAAAGCCTGAAGCTTTATCTATGGTCTTTCGCAACACGCGCGGTTTTTGCCGAAAAGATGGCTACCGAAATTCGTGACCGCGTGGTAAAAGACATATCCCCTGAAACGTGCAAGGTCACGACGATTCAAAAGGCTCGAGGGGGGATCAGCATTGAAACGGTCGCCGCGTTTCCTTTTTCTGGATAATTGCCTTTTTTGCAGAACTCCAAAACGAAACCGTATGACTATTCTGGATAAGCTTGAACGGAAACTAGGAGGTTTCGCGATACCTAATATCGCGATGTACATAGTCATCGGTCAAGTTGGCACTTGGCTACTGGCCATGAGCACGCTCAATCCTGACAAAACGAGCCCGCTCTTAGAGCTCATGGTTTTCGATTCCCGACTCGTTCTTCAGGGAGAAATTTGGAGGGTTTTCGCCTTTCCCTTTTTTCCTCCCGCAGTTGGCAGCATGCTTTTTCTGTTTTTCGCTTGGTACATTTTCTATATGGTGACCAACGCACTTGAGGGTCAATGGGGCGCCTTTCGACTTAACGTATACCTTTTGACCGGCGCCTTTCTCGGAATGGCAGTCGGTTTTCTAATGCCTGGCTATCCCATTACAAATTTCATTTGGGGCCAAACAACGTTTCTCGCCTTCGCCTATCTTTTCCCCGACTTTGAATTCCGCCTCTTTTTCATTCTCCCCGTCAAAGTTCGCTGGCTAGGCTGGCTCAGTTGGGGAGTCCTTATCATTTTCTTCTTCAGTTCCGGATGGCAGGGAAAAGTATTTATCGCCGCAAGCGTATCCAATTACTTCCTATTCTTTGGCAAAGATATTCTCCAGACATTCAAATCAAAAAAGAGGGTGGCAGCCATAAAAGCGGAAAAAGAGAAATTCGAAGCCAAACCCTTTCATATTTGCGGCCAATGTGGTGCCACGGACAAATCCCATCCGGATCGTGATTTTCGCTATCGAGAAGAGTCCTGCATTTGCGAGGCGTGCCTCGCTTCTGAAAGCGATGAAGCCCAAGCCGAATCGTCCAGCTAGGCTAGGATCGCCTGTTTCCCATTAGGTCGCCCATCTTTGAATACACTTCAATTGATCGGGCTGAATGGGTGATGAGGTCATCTGCTAGCATCATCCGATCTTTCTCAAAAAAAGTGGCCACGCAAGACCCTCCAAAGGCGAAATAGCCCAGCTCATCCCCCTTATTCAGGCTATCACCTTTTCCTCTAGTCATGTGAATTCGGCCCACACAGGTCGCCCCAATCGCCACAAAGGCGACAAGTCCCCACCGCTCGGTTTCTATAAGAGTAAGGACACGTTTGTTCTCCCAAAGATAGGATAGTTTTCTACGGAGCGCTATCGGGCTAACACTGTAGAGCGAACCGCCGATCGCTTTCTGATCAATCAACTTGCCCGAAACTGGTGCATGGAAACGGTGGTAGTCCACTGGACAAAGTCTCGATATCACGGCAGTGCCGCCTGCGAATCGATCGGCCAATTTATGACTTCCTAGAAATGCGCCGAGCTCAAACGACTGCCCTTTGACATACACGCCTTTGACCTGCGAGAGGTCGGGAATCGCAATATGCCTTCCATCTGCCGGAAAGCAAACCGCGCTTTCTCCCATTGCAATGGGACGAGCAATAGGCTTCAGCTTTCGATAGAAAAACGCGTTAAAGGAATCGAATGCAGTCTCTGCTTCCAAGCACTCATCCATATCAATCCCATAATTTTCAATAAAGGGGGCGACCTTTGCCCGACTACTTGGGTGATCCATTCGCCAACCGTACCAGTTGTTAAACAACGAACGCTTCACCAGTACATTCAAAGCCAGACGGCCAAAGGGATTCTCGTAGGTCCATCGTAAATACGATTCACCATAAATCACTTCGGTTTCAATCGCCTGGGTATATCGATTGAAATACTGTATGGGATCCATAATTGAACGACGAGAATTCCCTAAATATTTCCAGGCGTACGGGCAAACGGAATCACATCGCGAATGTTCCCCATACCCGTGATAAACATAAGCAGTCGTTCAAACCCGAGTCCGAATCCCGCATGGGGAACGCTTCCAAACCGTCTCAAATCGACGTACCAACTGTAATCTTCTTCACTGATGTTGTGATGCTTCATGTTTTCCAAGAGAATATCCAGTCGCTCTTCCCGTTGGCTGCCTCCCACGATCTCCCCAATTCCCGGAACGAGAACGTCCATAGCGGCCACCGTCTTTTGGTCCTCGTTAGTTCGCATGTAAAACGGCTTTATCCCTTTCGGATAATCGTAAACGGTTACCGGACTCTTAAAGTGCTCTTCCGTCAAATAGCGCTCGTGTTCGGACTGGAGGTTTGCGCCCCACTCGACCGGGTAGTCCCATTTCTTGCCAGATGCCTGGAGGATCTCCACGGCTTCAGTGTAGGAAACGCGGTTAAAGGGCCGTTCGACCACAAAACGAAGTCGCTCCTCCAAATCCTTGTCTACATAATTGAAAAACAGCTCCAAGTCCGATTGGCATGTATCCAAAGTATCCTTGATTACCCATTTAACAAAGTCCTCTGCACAATCCATATCTTGGCGCAAATCGCAAAATGCGATCTCCGGCTCGACCATCCAGAACTCGCTCGCATGACGCGAGGTATTCGAATTTTCTGCCCGAAAGGTGGGCCCAAAGGTATAGATCTTCCCCAGCGATGTCGCAAAGGCTTCCCCTTCGAGCTGTCCGCTAACGGTGAGGTATGTCTTTTGCGAGAAAAAGTCCTGGGAGAAGTCTAGCAGTCCGTCTTCCGACCGAGGAGGCGCCTCCATATCAAGAGTCGTGACCTTAAAAAGGTCCCCCGCCCCTTCACAATCGCTCGCGGTAATAATGGGCGTGTTCACATAGAAAAACCCGTTCTCCTGAAAGTAACGGTGTATGGCGAAGGACAATCGGCTGCGGACTCTGAATACAGCCCCAAACAAGTTTGCCCTTGGCCTCAGGTGGGAGATTTCCCGCATGAACTCAAGTGAATGACGCTTTTTCTGCAATGGGTAACTTTCCGGTGAATCCCCCAAGAGCACGACCTCCTTGGCCATGGCTTCCCATTTCTGGCCCTTACCTTGGGACGCTACGAGATCGCCAACAATGGACACTGAAGCACCCGTCCGAATCGACTTCAGCGATTCAAATCCATCGACTGCACGCGTTACTACGACCTGTAAGTTTTTGAGACAGGAGCCATCATTCAGCTCGAGAAAAAAGAAGTCCTTGGAATCGCGACGCGTCCGCACCCAGCCTTGAATAAGTACGCTTTCCTGCGCACTTTCACTCTCAATTAATTGAGCAATTTCCGTTCTTTCCCGTGACATAAACCGATTCCAGGGTTTAGTTAACCAATAAATTTAGCGTACCCGTCGCACCAGTACATAGGTTAGCAATATCATAAAGACATTCGGTGTCCAGGCGGCTACTTCGGGCGACAGAACCCCCTGCTTCCCCATCGAATTTAGAACGCTTGTCATTATATAGTATCCAAAAAACAAGGCGATTGATTTGGATACACCTACGGCTGGATTGACACGGATGCCAGAGACAGCGAAAGGAATCGCCAACCCGGTCACAATCAAACAGCTCGCTGCCCCAGCCATTAGGGCTTGAAGACGAACCTGATAGTCGAGCACCTTCGGATTCTCCTCCAACGTAAAATTGTCCGTGATCATCTTGAGTTCCAGAAACGACAAGTCTTTCGGCCGTTCCCCCAGAAGCAGCATCAAACTCGGATCGTCGTTCAGCTCTACAGCTTCGAGCTTTTCGAAGGGCAACGTCCTTACCAATTCACCATCCGCGGCGGCATACCGACTATCCCGTCCATTTAGAAAAATCCAATCGCCCTCATCTTCCCGAAAGAAGCCCGTCTCCGCAGAAATCCGGCGCACTTCATGACGATCCTGATCCATCATCGAAACGGTGATCCCGAAACCCATTTGCTTGTATTCGCTAAAGCGGTTTACGAACCACATCCGATTGTCTTTTCGATTATCGAATGCCAAATTGTACACGAGTCCGACCTTTTCCGAGCCGACCGTCTCGGCTTGGCGGTCCCACTCCAACGTGTCCATCAGTTTCCTGGACGCCTCGACCGACCAAGGAATCAAACTCGCATTCAAGTACCACAACCCAACCGACAAACCGACACCTGCGAACCAAAGCGTCCGCGTGATGCGCGAAACGCTCATGCCAGAAGCACGAAACGCCAGGAATTCATTGTTTCTATGCAGCAGGCCCAGCGCATACAAAATGGATACCAGAATCGCAGCGGGCAGGGATATCGTCAAAAAGCTCGGGGCGAGAACCAGATAGTAGAAAATGATCTGGCCGAAATCCGCATTGTAATAAAGCAAGTCCGAAAAGCTGTCCTGAACCTCGACAATCAATTGCAGCCCGAACATTGCCCCAAGAACCAGTCCGAAGATCTTGAGCCATTCAAAAAACACATATCTGTCAACAACCGGAAACATGAATCTAAGGGCGATAAAGAGAGCTCCAGACAGCGAAGTCCAGCGTCATGTGCCATCGATCAATCAGAATGCGAGGATCCCCATCAAAAAACCGGCTCGAGTCTTTTTTCTGGCCTTAAAATGGCCCTTCCCTAAAACCGGACACCAATGAGCTCCCCCCGACCCAAAGAGTCCTGGAATTCGCGAATCGGAATCATACTGGCCGTTTCCGGAAGCGCCGTTGGACTCGGAAATTTTCTCCGCTTCCCAGGTCTGGCCGCTAAACACGGAGGGGGGTCTTTCATGCTGGCCTACTTCGTTTCCTTCCTCATCATTGGCTTGTCCATTTGCTGGGCCGAATGGGCTCTGGGAAGAGCGGGTGGACAGAAAGGCCGCAATTCCAGCCCCGGCATCCTGGCTGCCCTAACAGGTCGGAGCCACTACAAGTACTTCGGTGTGATCGGTGTGCTGATCCCCGTAATGATCTACATGTACTACGTGTACATCGAAGCGTGGTGCCTTGGGTACTCGGTGAATTTCCTGGCGGGCAATCTCGACTTTTCCAGCGGTGAGGAAGCGAGCGCTTTCTTCGCAACCTTTGTGGGAGCCGGCGCGGATGGATCCGCCTTCGGCTTTGGCATAAAGCAAGTGGGCTGGTTTCTGGTTGGAGTCTTTATACTGAATTTTGTCCTGATTTACCGGGGCTTGTCTCGCGGCATCGAGTTTTTCTGCAAATACGCGATGCCCGCCCTGATGATCCTCGCGTTTGTCGTTCTGATCCGAGTTCTCACAATCGGAACCCCCGACCCGTCCAAACCGGATCTGAATGTGGTCAACGGTCTTGGCTACATGTGGAATCCCGTCAAAACTCTCGTCGAAACGCAAGACAGCGAAGGGGTTTGGACCAAAATCAACGAAGTGGTCGGAGAAAACGCCATCGCCAAAGCGACGGCCCTAGCCGCAGCCGACGATTCCATGCGGGTGCGAGAGGTATCCCTCGCCCAGCAGCTCTTGAATTTCCAGCTTTGGCTCGACGCTGCCGGGCAGATTTTCTTTTCCCTCAGCATCGGTTTTGGAGTGATCATTAACTACTCGAGCTATCTTAAACGAAAGGATGACGTGGTTTTAAGCGGCCTGGCGGCAACCTCTGCCAACGAATTCTGCGAAGTCGGCCTGGGGGGCCTCATCACAGTGCCTGCCGCCTTTACCTTTTTGGGAATTGCCGGGGCCACGGGCTCGACCTTGGGTTTGGGATTCAACGCGCTGCCCATGGTTTTCGCCTCAATGCCGGCGGGCGGGCTTTTCGGTTTTCTGTTTTTCTTCCTGCTTTTCCTCGCAGCGGTTACGAGTTCGTTATCGATGCTTCAACCGGGAATCGCGTTTCTCGAGGAAGCCATGGATATCGACCGGCATCGATCGGTAACCGTTCTGGGAATCATCACGGCACTGGGATGCGGATTCGTCGTCTACTTCAGCAAAGATCTCAAAGCGCTGGACACGATAGACTTCTGGGTTGGAACCTTCCTCATCTTCATTCTGGCGACGATCCAAATCGTCATATTCGGCTGGGTGATTGGAATCGAACGAGGCCTCAAGATGGCGAATCAAGGCGCGCTATTCAAAGTTCCCTCTATATACGGGATCATCATGAAGTACATCACTCCTACGTTTCTCCTGATCATTTTCGGGCTTTGGACGACTCAGAATATTTTCGGCTACAACATACTCACCGGTGAACAAGACTACTCTTCCTACGTGAAGGACTTGTTCATCCAACCTAATGGAGTGGCTCGATTCAGTGTCGTTCTGATCATTCTCGTAGCAGCATTTTTTACCTTGCTGACCGCCACCGCCCCCAAATTCAAACCATCTGAAAAGGGAGGAAAATCCCGATGACGCTGGGTGGATGGATTATCATGCTGGTATCAGTCGGCTCCGTCACGAGTCTTTTTAGCTGGTGCATCTACAAGGTTCTTACCACTCCAGAAGAGGAAGAGAAGATTCACGGATTTGAGATCGAGACGCCCGACACGAAAAAGTAGGGCAGCTTGGCATTACCGGTTCTGGTGTAATACTAAGAGAATCTGGCGGGGATTGATGCCGCCATGACCGCCCAATGAATCAACAGGGATAACCGTCAGCTGTAGGAACACTCGTTTTTCCAAAAGGGAAAAATGAACTTGAAGCCGAACGCGTCGTAGGTAACGCATCTAAGTTTTCACAACGAAATAGACCTATTCCATTATGAGCACACCCAACGTAGAAAAGCATGAGTTCCAGGCGGAAATCAAACAGCTCCTGGATATCGTCATCCATTCGCTATACACTGAAAAGGAAATCTTCGTACGCGAATTGATATCCAACGCTTCGGACGCGCTGGAAAAACTCCGTCACCTCAAACTGACCGAAAAGGAGATATTCGACAAGGACCTTGAACTTGAGATCAAGATATCGACCGACGACACGGCCAACACGATTACGATTCAGGACTTCGGAATTGGCATGACCAAGGAAGAACTGGTCAAAAGCTTAGGAACAATCGCTCACTCAGGCTCGAAACAGTTCCTCGAAGCGCTCAAGGAAGGTGGCTCGAAAAATGACAATCTGATTGGGCAGTTTGGTGTCGGCTTTTACTCCGCGTTCATGGCAGCGGACGAAGTCAAAGTCTACTCTCGCTCCTGGAAAGAAGGGGAACCGGGTCATGTCTGGACCAGCACCGGAGCAGGTAGCTACGAAGTCGAGGAGGTAGAAGGTCAACGGAGAGGGACCAAAATCGTCCTTTCGCTGAAGGAGGACGCCAAAACTTTCGCCAGCGACTCCACGATCAAGGAAATCATCAAGCGCTACTCCAGCTTCGTCCAATTCCCGATCAATCTAAATGGTGAAAAGGTCAATACCATCGACGCCCTTTGGCTGCGTGGAAAATCGGATATCAAGGACGAGGAATATACCGAGTTCTACAAGTTCCAGGCAAACGCATGGGACGAGCCTAGATATCGGCTCCATTTCAGCGCCGATGCGCCACTAGCCATCAAAGCCCTGCTTTTCGTTCCACAAGAAAATCCAGAGCGGGCCGGCTTTGGGCGCATTGATCCTGCCGTAGCCCTCTATTGCCGCAAAGTGCTCATTGACTCGAAGCCCACAGAGCTTCTGCCGGAGTGGATGCGGTTTGCCAAGGGTGTCGTCGATAGCGAAGACCTTCCTTTGAATATCTCTCGCGAAACGATGCAGGATCGTTCGCTCATCCAGAAATTAGGTCGTGTCATTACCAAACGATTTCTGAAATTCCTGAGCGAGGAGGCCAAGAAGCGGCCCGACGCGTATCAGGAATTCTTCGACAAGTTCGGTTTCTTCCTCAAGGAGGGTGTGGCCATTGACATGACCTACAAGGACGAGCTCTCCAAGCTTCTCTACTTCGAATCTTCTGCCCAGGAGAAAGGAAAGAAAACCTCCCTCGCCGACTACGTTTCACGGATGAAGGACGAGCAGAAAGAGATCTACTACATCACCGGTCAGAATCGCGAATCGATTGAAAGCGGACCCTATTTGGAGGGCTTCAAAGCACGTGGATTGGAAGTGCTGTTCCTTTACGAACCCGTTGACGAATACGTCATGTCCAATCTTCGCGAATACGAAGAGAAGACCCTCGTATCCGCCGACCAGGGAGATCTTAAGCTAGACGACGCGCCTCAACCTCCGTCGGAAGGAAGCCTCAGCGAAGATGAAAGCAAGGCGCTTTGCACGTGGCTCAAAGAAACGATCGGCGAGCGCGTGAAGGAGGTTAAGGTCTCGGAAAGACTCGTTAATAGCCCCGCCATGGCGCTTACGCCGGACGCCATGTCTTCCCAAATGCGCCGCATGATGCAGCAAATGGGGCAAGGTTCCGGGATGCCGACTGAAGTACTTTTCGAAATCAATCCAAGGCATGCGCTGATGATTAATTTGAATACGCAACGCGAGTCGAATCCCGACTTGGCAAAACTAATCGCTCTACAAGCCTTTGACAACTCGATGGTCGCCGCCGGACTTTTGGAAGATCCAAAAGATATGGTCTCACGAATGTACGAGATCCTTTCTCAAGCATCCGAGACCAAATAGACCCTGCGTGATTTTATCTCGCTCAATTTGCCAACGGCTTATTGGGCGAGTGCTCCCTTTTTGAAAAAGGCAGTCGCCAAAGCGCCTCCAATGGCCCCACCGATTCCTGAAGCAAGGATTACGGTAAAAACTTGTTGAATCAGGGTTCCGATCCCGAAGGTTTGCTCCCTGAGCAATTCAATGGAATCGAGCAATTGATCACCCGTCGGTGGGGGAGCCGACTCCGCGAGTCCCGTAAGAAACGAAACGTAGGCATCGAATCCAATCCGATAGCCGAATCCCGCCCATAAAACATCGTACAAAATCGTCGAGGCTCCAAATCCCAGCAAACACGCAAGAATCGCAATTTTCATCCCGTACTTCAGCTCAAGCCTGACCTTGTACTTAAAGATGAATGTGGTCGTGGCGGCGAAACCTCCCAGAGCCAGAGGCAGGCAGCAAAGCGCATACGACATGGGAAAAAGGGTCAGCGCAAACGCGATTGATGAACCCACTAGGAGAGCGGGCTTCATCGGAAGATCATCAAGATTCACAATATCAGGTTCTTCAGACATGGATCAATCATTTCAATCAGCCGCTTCCGGGCAAGCGCATTGATACGGCTTTCGTTTCTTTTCGATCGCGTGCGATGAGCGCAGCAAAATAAATAAGGAAACAGAGGTTCCTAGAAGCAGCCCCAAAGAACTGCGGACCCAAATCGCGTTTTCATAGAACTCAAACCATTCCAACCCAAAATCCAACAGGTTCACCAAAACACTACCTGCAAGAAAATGCCATGCCCATTTTTCCAATGGGAGCACTCTACTCGCTTTCAGCCAAACGATGGCACAGCCTCCCGTAATGCCAATATAGATACCTAGGCAACGTGAGCATACCGCCAGAGTCGAAGCACCCACGACAAAGCAACGATCGCTCCTTTGATGACACAAATGCGAAAAGAGTGAATCTCCAAATTTCCATCCGGTCCCTGCGATCACAAACAGAGTTACCAGAAGCAAACTCCCCAGCAAAGCCCCCCACCTCGCCATCTTCCTCATTGATACCATCCTGTCGTGGGTAACACTTCTATAAACAAAATTAATGTTCAACTGCCAAGGGGCGACCTACCCGATACGATTGCTCTGCCAAGTCCGAAAGCACGAAACTCATCCGAACATCCTCATAAGTAATCGGCAGCGGTGCACCCTCGAGGACACACTGTCTAAACGCTTCCAACTCATACTGATAGGCCTCGCGATATCGAGAAGGAAAAGAAAACTCAATAGGTGGACGCGCCACCCCCGCTTCCGACGCAAGTGATGTGGAGCGTGGGTACCTATTCTCCGACTGCACCATCCCTTTGTCACCAAACGTCTCGATCCTCTGATCGTAACCATAAGACGCAAATCGGTTCACATCGATGCTCGCAAGCAAACCGCTGGCAAATCGCAGGCTAACAAGTACATTATCCAAATCGTCCATTGCTTGAATCTCCGGTACAAAATTACTGCCTATTGAGTAGACTTCAATCGGATCTTCTCGAGCAATATACCGTACCATATCTAAATCGTGAACGATACAGTCATGGAAAATTCCATGTGACGTCTTGAGATATTCCATACTCGGCAAGGGCGAATCCCTGGAAGTAATCCGGACGAGTTGAGGCGTGCCGATTTCTCCCCGGTGGACACTTTGAGCAAGACTGGAATGGGAGGGGTCGAATCTCCGATTAAATCCCACGAACAGAGGGAGCCCCCTCTTGCTAGCCAATTGGAAACAGGTGTCGATCTCCTCTAATCCGTTTCCTAGAGGCTTCTCGGTAAACACGGCTTTTCCTCCATCCAGCACAGCCACGATTTGAGCAAAATGCTCGCCCGTCGGAGTGGCGACAATCACGGCATCCACCGCATCGTCCGCAATCGCCTTTTCAATGGTCGAACTGCATTGGCAAGCAAACTCTTCCGCCACCGCATTCGCCCTTTCGGCATCCGTATCCACAACATGAATCAATGAGACCCCTGGATTCGAACGAATACTCTCTAGTTGAAATCTGCCCGCTCTACCCAGTCCAACGAGAGCGACTTGAAGTTGATTAAGTCTAGTCATTCAAATAATTCCTCAATTTTTACGCATGGCGTTTCCGTAAGATTTACGACCCTCCCCGATGGCAACTGCGTACGAAACCAGGTTCTTTGCTTTTTCGCCAGTCTCCTTGTATCCATAGTAATGTTACTAAAAAGTGCCTCAAAGTCGCACTTCCCATCCAAAAAGGCCAGCGTTTCTCGATACCCAATTGAACCCGAACTACTTGGATTAGACTCGAATCCCTCCGACTTCAATCTTTTAACCTCTTCTACGAGTCCCTGTTCCAGCATGGCTCGAACTCGTTGCTCGATTCTCTCATTCAACTCGTCTCGGTCACGTTCCAGTACGACCAGTTCCTTAGGTGACTCCGTCAAGGCATTCTTCTGGCTCGAAAATTCTGCCTTCAATTGGCTTAGCGATTTACCCGTTTCCGTGCAACGCTCCAACGCACGAGCGACCCGTCTCGGGTTCTGGATATCCAGTTCCCTTTCGCAATCAGGATCCAAGGACTTCAACGCCTCTACCATCCCTTCTAAACCACCCTTTTCCTCCAGCTTTCGCACCGCTTCTTTAGTCTTCTCGGAAACGCGGATCGAGTCCAAAACCGGAGCAAAAAACGCTTTGAGGTAAAAACCGCTTCCCCCTGTCACCAAAACCTTTTTACCGCGAGCCTGGATGTCTCTGATAGCGGCGATAGCAAGCGGAAGGAAAGTCGCAATATCCACTTTCTGACTAGCGTCGCAAAGGTCGATCAAATGATGCGGTACACGATTTTGTTCCGAAACGGTCGGCTTCGCGGTTCCGATATTCATGCCCCTGTAGAACAAAAGCGAATCACAGGACACGATTTCTGCACCATTCGACTCCGCCCAATCGAGAGCCAATCGCGTCTTACCCACTGCGGTACAGCCTGTCAGCACGAATAGGGTCTCATTCAAATCCTTCATCATGCCGTACCCGCTAAAATTGATTGCCGTAACGGCAGAACCTGATTGGAATGCGTCTCAATAGCGTTCTCGTTACATTTATGCAAATACAGACAAATTCTATCGCCAGACCGACTTTAAGGGAATCGATTGATATCGTTATTGGAACGCCCATTCTCTATCAAAGCGTATGAAGAAACCTCCCCGGAAATACAAGACCATCTTCATCTCCGATGTTCACCTCGGAACGGAGAACTGCAAAGTCAAAGAGGTCATCCATTTTCTACGTAACACCCGATGCGAGCGACTCGTTTTGAACGGAGACATCATCGATGGTTGGCAGTTGAACCGAGGTAGCCAGTGGACCAAAGATCATACGAAATTCATTCGCTTCGTCCTCAAGCGCATAGAGAAAAGAACCCTGGATGTCGTGTACCTTCGGGGGAATCACGACGATATCCTGGGACGATTTCTGCCAATGCAGTTTGGGTCCCTATCGATCGTCGAAGACTTTGTGCACGAATCACCCTCAGGACGCTACCTCGTGCTCCATGGAGATGTCTTCGATACCATTACAAAGAACTTCGTTTTTCTGGCCCACCTAGGAGACTGGGGATACATGTTTCTCATGTCATTGAATCGCTGGTACAATAAGTATCGGGCGTGGCGAGGAAAAGAATACTATTCACTCAGCAAGGCGATTAAGGCCAAAGTCAAGGCGGCGGTCAACTTCGTCTCGAGTTTCGAGGAGAAAATAGCAAAGCTGGCCCAGGCCAAAGAGTGCACTGGCGTTATTTGCGGACACATCCACACACCCGCAAACAAGAAAATCAAAGGGCTCCACTATCTGAATTCCGGCGACTGGGTTGAGTCCCTATCCGCGATCGTCGAGCACCTCGACGGAAAGATGCAACTCGTCTATTTCCGCGATTTCGTGACAGATTACCCAATGAAAGCGGACCATCCCGACATTGAATCAGACAACGAGGATGACTTGGATTTGAATCTGATTGGAATTTTTGCCCCAAAATCGGGCTAGCTATTGTCTTAGAAATGAACAACTTCTGAATCAGAGGAAGCCGCTTAACAATATATTGACATTTATCCCCCGCATTTCAACATCAACAACCTATGAATGAAGAAAATGCCGTATCCAAAGGCGGAGAACTAGTCGAAACAGCCATGGAGTGGCTGGTTCAAGATGGTATAAATATCGGGAAAGCAATCCTCCTGGCACTGATTATTTTCGTAGTCGGTAAATGGATTGCTGGAGCGATCCGTAACAAGCTGAGGTCCACAATGGAAAAGCGGAAAGTAGATCCCGCTCTCGTTTCATTTGGTACCAGTATCGTCTACTACCTTCTGATGATCGCTGTGATACTCGCAGCCGTACAGCAGATCGGCTTCCAGACGACCTCTCTGGTAGCTATCATTGGTGCCGCAGGCTTGGCAGTCGGCTTGTCGCTACAAGGCGCCCTCTCAAACTTCGCCGCAGGCGTACTCATCATTATGTTTCGCCCGTTCAAAATCGGCGATTTCATTGATGCCGGTGGTCAAGCGGGAGTCGTTCAGGAAATCGGTGTTCTCGTTACCATAATGAAAACCCCTGACAACAAGAAGATCATCCAGCCTAACTCGGCGATCATGTCAGGAGCCATCGTCAACGTGACCGCAAATGATACCCGTCGCGTCGACATGACCGTAGGCGTCAGCTACTCGGACGACCTCGACAAAGTACAGAACATCATTCTCGACGTACTCAACGCAGACAGCCGTATACTACAGGACCCTGCCCCTCAAGTAGTCGTCGCTGAAATGGCCGACAGCAGCGTCAATTTCAACGTTCGCCCATGGTGCGCCACCGGAGACTACTGGGGAGTATTCTTCGATTTCCAGAAGAACATTAAACAGCGTCTCGACAAAGAAGGAGTCTCTATTCCCTTCCCGCAACAGGATGTCTATATGCATCAAGTTGCTAACTAAAAGACCTCAACCCTTACCCCCTCCTCACAATGGACAACAAAGTAGTAAAAATCATCCTCGCAATTCTGCTACCGCCGATCGCGGCATTTCTGCAAGTTGGAGCCACCAAACACCTATGGATCAACATTATTCTGTTGTTTCTAACACTGGGTGTGGGAGCTCTGATACACGCGCTCTGGCTGGTTTTGACCGACCAAAAAGGCTGATCACGATAGTGTGTCCATCTCTTTCAAAGCCGCGGTTTCGACCGCGGCTTTTTTTTTGGAGGGATAGCCATGCCGAGCGGTCTATTCCAACTAGCTTCGCCTCGTTCCTTCGACTAAGTCTGTCACCAAACCCTTCATACCCTCGAGCATGGCAGATCGGTCGTTCAGATTGTCCTTGATCGTATTCACTATCGCGCTTCCTACAACCACGCCATCCGCAAGTTCCGCCACCGCTCTGACTTGCTCTCTATTATGTATTCCAAATCCAACAACGAGAGGCTTATCCGAATGCCGTTTTATCATCGCGACCATCTCTCCTAAATCCGAGGCTAGATTGTCACGCACTCCCGTGACTCCTGTTCGGGAAACATAGTAGATGAAACCCGTCGCATATTGTGCAATGTACTCAACTCGTTTCTCTGGAGTTGTTGGGGCCAGCAGAAAAACGGTTTTCATCCCATGCTTTTCGCAGGACACCATAAATTCTTCTGCTTCTTCTGGCGGAAGGTCGAGAACGAGCAATCCGTCCACACCGGCCTCCTTTGCGCGGGCGATGTAGGCATCCAAGCCTCCGCTAAACATCAGATTGTAGTAAGTGTAAAAAACGACCGGAACCGTATCGTTTTCCTTTCTCAAATACCGCACTAAGTTGAAAACATCCTCGCCTGTCGTTCCTGCCTCCAGGGCTCTTTGGGCAGCGAGCTGATTCGTCAATCCATCCGCCAGCGGGTCTGAAAAAGGAACCCCAATTTCCAGAATATCCACTCCTGAGCGAATCAATGTCCGACAAATATCCAATGAAGTCGCCGCATCGGGATCCCCCGCGCAAATATAGGAGACAAAAGCAGACCGGTTTTCCGCTTTAGCTTGGTTAAAGGCATTCTCGATACGGTTCATCGAGCTAAGGAACTAAGAACGCCCTCTTGAAGGTCAAGATATAGAACGAATTGCGACGCTGAATCGCAAACAGGCCATCGCGCACCCACTCGATTCGGATCATTCGCCAATCCCGCTTAAAAAGCATTGACAGCCTCTTGCCTCAGTGGAATTTAAGAGCCTCCTTTTTCCAAGGATGGTGGCTATAGCTCAGCTGGTTAGAGCACCGGTTTGTGGTACCGGGGGTCGCGGGTTCGAATCCCGTTAGCCACCCCACCCCAAGTTTGGAAGGTGATTCGCGTTGGGAATTCTCCAAAACGGTCAAATTCTCCACACGGGATGAGAACCCGCGACCAGCGGGTTTGTGAAGCGAAGCGGAACGGGCATTGCGCAGCAATGAGTGCAAAGCACCGCAGGCGAAGCCAAGCCAATCCCGTTAGCCACCCTAGCCCAACTCGGGGAAGCGTCTCGCAGCCACTTACTTTGAACGGCTGATCATCTGACGGACGCAAAACCGCTTCACGGACGACTCGTCAATCTCCAGGCCCAATCCAGGACCACGGGGCACTTCAACCAATCCTCCCGACTGCTCAAACGCGATCGAAGCGAGTTCGTTTCGCATGGGGTTCGGGGTCTGGTCGAACTCCATCACCACTTCCTGCTCATAGGGCCGTGGTATCCGAGCGTAGGGACAAGGCGGGAAGGTAGAGGCCAGGCTAATACTTGCCGAGATCATGATGGCCGAACCCCATACGTGCGGATTCACTTGGATTCCCATCGCATTGGCCATAGCGGCCACATTTCGAAATTCGGTGATCCCTCCGATGAAACGTACATCGGGCTGGGCAATGTCGAGCGCGCGGCGGGCGAGAAAATCCCGTGCCTCAAAGCGATTGTACCAAACCTCTCCCCCGGCCAACGTCAAAGGCTGCCCCGCCTTGACCTCCCGGTAGCCTTCCACGTCATTGGCGACCAGAGGCTCCTCGAACCAATGGATATCCAAATCCGCCAATCGATTTCCAATATCAATCGCCGTGGATACATTATAAGCCTTGTTGGCATCCACCATCAGAAAGAGGTCATCACCAATCGCATTGCGAATCGTCCTCACGCGTTCGACATCGTCCTTCACACTAAGACCTCCAATCTTCGTCTTCATCCCTTTGTAGCCAGCCTCTACATACGATACCGCTTCTTCTTTCAATTTGGCGTAACCTTCATCCTCTCGATAGTAGAGCCCCGTAGCGTAAACCGGCACTTTCTCCCTCACTGCACCGCCGAGGAGCGCGGCGACACTCTTGCCAGACGATTTACCTGCAATGTCCCAAAGGGCGATATCGACACCGCTCAGCGCTCCCCCGCCAAATCCACCTGTTTGGTTGTCGTTGTGGATCGACCCAAACATTTTGTGCCACAGACGATTGATGTTGCCCGGATCCTCACCCAGCAGCAGCGGAGCAAAAATGTCGTGGATAACGGTTTGGGACGGCGAGCCCCCTCCTTCTCCCCATCCAACCAGACCGTCATCTGTGGTTATCTTGCAAATAAGCGCCGTCCGCTTTTCAGCGGACCCTTGCGACCAGGCAAAAGGAGTTTCAAGAGGACTTTCCAAAAGGAATGTTTCTACCGATTGAATCTTCATAGCATCTATATATCCAGATATTAACTACTTTAGCCTGACAATCCCTCGCAACGACCATCTTCACACTTCCATCGCCCATTCATGTTTATTAGTTGCGGATTCACAATCAAATACTCTGCCCCCGCAACGGCAGTCCCTCCACCCATCCCCGGTTGGTCCAGGTTCCCTATTAAACAGGTGGCACCGATTCATTTGAACCCCGGTTACTCGGTTCCGCAGGAGCAGGAAAAGCCGAATGCCGCTTCACTTTCACTATAAACTGCTTGCCGTCTCTAAAAATGCCAGCAACCTAACACGTGTATGGACAAGTTCAAACGGACTCTAATCGCTATCCCACTAGCCCTGCTATTATCCCTTTCCTCCCTCGCCGATGATTGGGAACCGCTACTCAATGGAAACTCCTTCGATGGCTGGAAGCAACTCGGTGGCGAAGCCAAGTTCACCATTAAGAACGGGGAGGTGACCGGAACCAGTGTTGCGGGTACGCCCAATTCGTTCATGACAACGAAAAGGGACTATACCGATTTCGTTCTCGAGTTTGAAGTATGGGTCCAAGACGGGCTCAATTCAGGCGTTCAGTTTCGCAGTATGAGCAAACCTGATTTCAAGGACGGACGCGTCCACGGCTATCAGTTCGAGCTTGATACGGCTGAGCGAGCATGGACGGCAGGAATCTACGACGAGGCCAATCGCGGCTGGCTCTATCCGGTCGACTACAACGAACCCGCCCGCTCGCTCTTCAAACACGAACAATGGAATACGGCCCGCATTGAATGCGTCGGCAACGAGGTCCAAACCTTTCTGAATGGGAAGCAAGTTTCCCATCTGATCGACGAAAAAGCGATTTCCGGCTTCATTGGTCTTCAGGTGCACAGCATCAGCGGTTCAGAACTTGCCGGATACAAGGTACGGTGGCGTAATTTGAGGATCAATACCAAGTCGCCGAAGCTGTCGCCTCCGGAAGGGATTTATGTTCGCAATATCGCGCCCAATACACTGAGTGATTCGGAGAAACGGCAAGGCTGGAGCTTCCTCTTTGATGGCAAGAAGACCAATGCCTGGAAAAGCTCGAAAAGCGGAAACGCATTCAGTGCTGATGGCTGGACGGTCGGCGACGGTGCCCTAACCATCAATCATGGTGACGGAGGGGGCGACATCATTACTAAAAAGACCTTTGGATCCTTTGAGCTCGATTTCGAGTTTCGTCTGACAAAGGGAGCTAATAGCGGAGTCAAGTACTTCGTCGCGAATCATGCCAAACCAGGTGCGGATTCCCCACGCTATTTGGGTCTAGAGTATCAGGTGCTCGACGATGATGTTCACCCCGATGCCAAACAAGGCGTGGTGGGCAACCGTACCTGCGCCTCCCTCTACGATCTCATTCCCAGATACCGGAAAGTACACAATCGTACGGTTCCTTTAAATATCGGTGATTGGAACCACGGGCGCCTAGTTTCGTTGCCAGACGGGACCATTCAACACTGGTTGAACGGATTCAAGGTTGTGGAGTACGAGCGTGGTTCAAACATCTACGATGCGCTGGTGGCCCGCAGCAAATACGCGGACATTGAAAATTTCGGGCTTTCAGAAAAAGGGCATATCCTTCTCCAAGACCACAACGACGAAGTAAGCTACCGCAGCATCAAGATTCGAGAGCTTTAAACGCTTCCTATCATTCAGGGGAGTCATCTAGCGCAACCTCATCGCTTAATTGCGTGGTCGCTGCGAGCGGCGGCCCTACCAGGGTGAGACCGCTTCAACCAGCTCCCGCACTTTCTTTTCGGTCGTATTTCCATTCTCCATCACGCCTGAATAGGCGTGAACCGAGAGCGTACCTTTCCAGGGCTGAAACTCCTTCAATATCAGTGGAGCATTTTCAGGCGATACGCCTCCGCCGATGACAATTTCGGTTCTTCCCGCATTTTGCTGGATGTATTGATTAAGCATCGTTCCACCATCCATCGCCGTTCCAGATTTTCCCCAAGCGACTCCACTTGTAAGGATTCGGTCGATACCCAATTGAATCAATTCGTCCAATGCTTCCTCAGGCCGATCGACAGCGTCAAAGGCACGGTGAAACGTCGTCCTCAAATCCAATGAGTGACTCAAATCGATCAACCGCTTCACTTGCTGCTGCTCTATTTTCGCATCATGGGTCAGAGCACCAAAGACCACCCCATCGGCACCTGCGGCTGCGGCGACTTCTATCTGACGGCCCATCTCCTGCAATTCCTCTCCCGTGTAGCAGAAATCCCCGCCCCTCGGGCG
>JAUHWE010000566.1 GCA_030424825.1 Verrucomicrobiia bacterium | reverse complement strand
GATTTGCTTTTAAAGAAAGCGCCGCGATTGAATACTCCTATCGATGGACCCCTGCGACGGGCAGGGGAGGAGACTGTTGTCGCGGCGAAGCGACTGTGTAGCGATCTTTCTAATACCGTTTTTGCTATTCAGGGACCTCCCGGAACTGGAAAAAGCTATACCTCGGCGAGAGTGATTGTCGATTTGATAGGGGCTGGCAAGAAGATCGGGATTTGCGCAGTCAGCCACAAAGTGATCGAGGCGCTTTTGGTCAAAGTTGTCGAAGCGGCTGATGAAGAGGAAGTGTCGGTATCCTGTTTTCAAAAGCCCAAGGATGTTAAAGCGGAATTGCCCACCGGCATTCACCTCGCGAAAGACAACAAAGTAGTTGCAGATCTGCTTTCCTCTAGTGTTCCTGTAGTAATTGGTGCGACTGCGTGGACTTGGGCCCACGAAGATTTGGAGCAGACCCTTGACTACCTCTTTATCGACGAAGCAGGTCAGATTTCCCTGGCCTACGCATTGGCCATCGCTCGGTCGGCTGAAAACTTGGTGCTTGTGGGCGATCCGCAACAGCTTGAACAACCGCAGAGAGGGAGCCATCCAGATGGCTGCGAATGCGCGGCGCTCGTTCATTTGCTCGATGGGAAGGTGACGATTCCGGAAGATCGGGGACTCTTCTTGGACGTCACCTACCGATTGCATCCATCCATTTGTGAATACACGTCAGAACTCTTCTATGAAGGTCGATTGGCCTCTCACGAAAGTTGTGAGCAGCAACGCTTGGACGGGGTCAGTGCCTGGAGGGGGGCAGGTATACATTGGGTAAGTGTTTACCACGCGGGCAATCAGAGCAGATCTCAAGAGGAGGTGGCAGAGATTGTGCGCATCGTTCGGGAACTGACGGCCTCTGGCGCGACCTGGATCAATCAAAAGGGCGAAACGAATCCTATAACGCTGAACGATATTCTGATTGTCGCCCCCTACAACTTGCAGGTCAATTCGATCGCAACGGCATTGCCTGGCGCTCGAGTCGGGACAGTGGATATGTTCCAAGGTCAGGAAGCTGCCGTGGTCATTTACTCTATGACCAGCAGCTCTGTTGAAGATGCTCCGCGAGGGATGGGTTTCCTTTATGATCCCAATCGCTTGAACGTGGCCACCAGTAGGGCTCGCTGCGTCGTGATCGTAGTAGGCAGTCCGAGGATCTGCCATGCCCTTTGCTCGACGCCAGCCCAAATCAGGCGCGTGAATGGAGTGTGCCGAATTGTAACAGGATCTTCCGATCCGATTGGAACTGGGGCTGTTTAGAAGTGGTTGTGACTACGGAAATAATGCTGGATCTAGAGACACTGGGGCGCTCGTCGAGGGCGGCTATCGCGACGATCGGAGCGTGCAGGTTCTCTGTTGGGGGGATTGTCGACGAGTTTTACGCGAAGGTAGATGAGGAAGATTGCGTGAGCCACGGTTTAGAAATCGAGACAGAAACGGTTGATTGGTGGAAACGGCAAACGCACAAGGCAAACCGAGAAATCTTTGGAGGCGAGCGGCTGCCGCTTCGCGCAGCCTTGGAGTCCTTTGCTAAGTGGGTCGAGGAGGATCAGCCGGTTTGGGGGAACGGATCTGATTTTGATAATGTCATTTTGACGGAGGCCTACAAGCGGATAGGAATGGAAGCTCCTTGGTGTTTCTGGAACAACCGTTGCTACCGGACGGCGATGTCGATGCTGCCAAAAACTAATGTAGTGAGAACCGGATTACTCCATCATGCATTGGACGATGCCTGCCACCAGGCTCGATGCTTGATGCGAGGGCGTGAGATAGCGGAAAGTCAGGAAGGCAGGTTGAGGTTGGGATTTTTTCAGCTTTAGTTTTAAGTGAACCAGAACGACTGTTGACGACTTTCCTAGGGAACTGACAAGTTATCGTATCGATGAATGTAGGTATCTGGCAGATTAGTGAAGGCGCTCCAGCACGAATGGTCGCGTCAAAGGTAGAACTTGAAATGCACCTTGAGGATTGGATTGCGGAGGACAGCAGCCTCCTCGAAGCCGGGTTAACCGTCGTGGGACGACAGGTCTACACGGCTGGGGGTCCATTGGACCTTTTGGCGATTGATTTGCGTGGTAGGTGGGTTGTAATTGAGATCAAACGTGGCAGGGTTCGTCGCGATACGATTGTTCAGGCAATCGACTACGCGTCTTGTATCGTGGAAATGGATGCGGATGAGCTAAGATTAAAAACCGATCCGTACTTGAAGAAAAATCCGGTGGGAGGCCTTTGCACTCTCGACGAGGTAATGGAGAAGCGGGGTCTCAAACTTAATACTGATGACGAACGCGACGTGAGTATAATGATTGTGGGGACCGCCCAGGACGGAGGGCTCGACCGAATGGTCCATTTTTTAGGAGAGCGTCACAACCTGCCGATCAGCGTTGTAACATTCCAAGTATTTGCCCTTACTGGTGGCGAGCAAGTGCTTGTGCGCGAGCTTACCGAAAGTGACGACGAGCCGGAGGCGTTGACTCAAAGAAAGGTTAGACGGAATACACTGCCAACATTGGAGGAGTTTTACAAACTCGCGGAAACAGAGGGAACACGTGAACCTATCCAAAAGTTCGTTGAGGGAGGGGAGCGTGCCGGATTTCCAATCAGGGTCTATAAGGAAAGCATCTTTTTGGCCTCCCCGAATGACAAGAGAAACTGTTATATCGGAGTCGTCCTCAAGCCCACTAAAGAGGGCCGCCTTCGGGTTTGGACAACGGCGGATAGCGTTGCCAAAATGTTAGGGGTTTCGGAAGATTCGGTGGTGGAAGCAATCGGTAGTGGCTGGACCGAATTGTACCCTGAAGATATGGATGGGTTTGTCGAAAGGCTTGTAAGTCTAGCAAGTGAAGCGGACAAGTCCGACTAGGCAGAAAGGTAGGTTAGCTTTTTCTGAATTTGAATAGAGTGTTCTTTACCTCATCTAATTGTTTCCGTCTCAACCAATTCAGTGGATGCGCAGGGTTTCCAGATTTGTTCTTTGGTGTTTGAATAATCGGTATACCACCGAAAATTGACTTCACTGAGTTGGCTCGATCTATGGCATCGGAGTTTGGAAATTCTGGAGCGTCTATGTCTCCGTATGCGTAGATTATCCCCGAAAATTTGATACGCTTCAGCTTGTTATAGACCAGCGTAGGAGGATCGCGCCTACTCCATTGATCAACTAGAGATAGTTTCTTCGAGGCGGCCAGGTCGAATAGATTGACTATCGTATGATTAAAACCGGTTTCTGAAAATACATCTCGCAAAACACCTAATGTTGAATCCTTGGCGAGTTCGCGACCGTCACCACTGAGCTTACCGGGGTTCAGCATGACAACCAATATTAACGGATCACCGCCTGGCTGCATCTGAATGCACCAGTGGCGGTAGTCGCCATTGCTTTCCCAAGTAACCTCCCAACTATCAATCCACTTATAGCAGACCTTTCCACCGAGGTGCGGTTCTTTAAAAAAATCAATTCGCATGACGCTAAGATTCCACTCCAAAATGGGCCTCTCGGTGGCAATTTGGGCAAAGAGCTACTGCATTTTCTACGGTATCTTCACCATCTTCTGACAGGGGTATTTTGTGGTGAACCTCGAGGTATGGGGACAAGTCTTTTTTGCGAATAAACGGAGCGTCCTGGTTGCACTTTTCGCATTTGCCGTTCGCCCTATTTAGCACTTCAACGATGACATCTGCGTTACGCTTGAAGCCGATCGAGACGATTTGAATCTTTTCGGGCATGCTAGGCGCGGACTTAAGCCGCTCAGCACGCTGTTG
>JAUHWE010000565.1 GCA_030424825.1 Verrucomicrobiia bacterium | reverse complement strand
AATCTGAATACCTACTGGCTGAACTTGCAGAGCTCACGTCCAATTTGGATATTCCCATCGCGGGTGAGATGATTGTGAAGCTTCGGCAGCCCAACCCTGCTTTTCTCGTCGGAACCGGAAAGCTCGCTGAAATCATCGGCATTGTCCAAGAACAGAATATCGACGTTATCATCTTTGACGAGGAGCTCTCCCCCGCCCAGCAACGCAACTGGGAGGAAGAATCTAAAATCTGCGTCATTGATCGCCAAGAAGTGATCATCGACATATTTTCCGAGAGGGCTCAAACCAAAGAAGCGGTCCTCCAAGTCGCACTGGCCCGCATGGAATACTCCCTTCCACGCCTAACGAGAGCCTGGACCCACCTAAGCCGACAACGGGGTGGCGGCACCGGCGCCAGAGGCCAGGGAGAAACCCAGCTAGAAGCGGACCGGCGGATGATCAATGATCGTATCGCGATCACAAAAAAAGAGCTGAAAGAAGTCATTAAACACCGACACGTGCAACGGGCCAAGAGACTTCGTCGCCCAGTCCCCACAGTATCCATTGTCGGATACACCAATGCAGGGAAATCTTCTCTTCTCAACAAACTGACCCAGTCAAACGCTCTCGCGGAAGACAAGCTGTTCGCCACGCTGGACCCCACTACCCGTCGTCTCGATCTCGACAAGAGCCAGCATGTTCTCCTAACGGACACCGTAGGATTCGTCCGTCGTCTTCCCCACCGGCTAGTCGATGCGTTTAAGGCGACTTTAGAAGAAGCCGTCGTCGCCGACTTATTGATACATTTGGTCGACGCTTCCAATCCGGAATTTGAAAGTCATTTTGAGACGACCGAGTCTGTCCTCTCGGAGATCGGAGCCGCAGAAAACTCGAAGCTCCTTGTCTTTAACAAGATCGACAATTTTGAGGACGACACTGCCCTCAATCGGATAAAGCTCATCCACAAAGACGCGCTATTCATCAGCGCTGCCACAGGCGAAGGCCTCGAAACCCTCAAGGAAAACATTTCGCGCGTCCTAAACGCCAAACTCACCCCGTCAACGATCATCGTCCCGCATGATCGCTACGACATCATTTCGAAACTCCATTCCAGCGGAGGAATCCGCCAGCAGGAAACCGAAGACGACGGGGTCCACATCGAAGGCCTATTCCCTCCCAGCGTCCAAGGCCTCATTGCCCCTTTCCTCACGAAGCCCTAACAGGATTCTGGTAGCGACTACGGTTCAACCTAAGCTGCCAATCGCCTCGCAAGGCTCGGACTACCTCAAGAACGTAGCGACAATGCAAAGCAGAGTAGTTGCATTTCTACTGACTTAGGTAGCGGGAACCTCCGAGTGCCCACCCGATAGTTACAACATTGGGGATTTTCTTGCGTAGTCTCGCATTCCCCTTTCCTACTCCAGGACGAACGCAACTCGCGACGAATCGGAACGGGATACTTTTTCGTAGAATTCGACTACCTCGCCATAGCGGCTCGCCGGGATGACTTCGAACTGCGAACTCATATTCCGGGAAATCACAATTCGATCGTCACCTGTTTTCGATGACAATGCGTATTGTCCGAATGATGTTTCTCGATTGAAAGGTTTCAAATCTCCATCAAACCGCGCCCCCGCCGGAATCTTAAACTCCAGGTTTTCCTCTAGTTTCCAGGCGATGGACATGTAATCCGATTGACGCTCTTCCGAATCCGGAGGCACCCAGGTACGCCTTCCCAGGAAAACAGGGCGAAAGATCATGGTTCGATTTCCCAGATCCCTCGCGTAAAACGGTGAGTTAAAACTGATTTCGAGCTCAAAGCGGTTTTCTCCAAAATTATCATCAGCGACGATCTTTTCGATAGTGGCCTTTCGGGTACCGGTCGCGATCCAGTCCCTAAGGTGCTTTCTGAAATCCTCTTCACTATTGTTGCGATACATCGCGCGAATATACTCAGCAACCGTGCCCTCAAGTCGCTCCTTTATCACTCCATTCAGATTCCCCTTCTCATCAAATGCGACCGAGACTGTTCGGGAAATCAAGTTCCCTTCGCTGGAAGCAACCGGAAGTAAATTCAGTGAATCCGACTTATCACTACTAACGAGAATTTTCGTTCCCTGCAAGGATTGGGGCAGGGTTCCCACCGGGACATATCGCTGAGTCGGATCGAAAACCAAAACGTTACCCAATCCCTCGTGTTTGATAATCGCCGGTAGATCGAGCTCGTCGTCAATGGCGATCCCTACAATACAGTGATTGAATTGATGAGGGGATGCCCATTGGTCATGCACATAGGCCTCCTTCCCTATGCTGGCCAATACCGCAAACGATTCAATCCCTGCGACTTCCAGCATGGACCGCGTCAATACGGTCATATCCTTACAGTCCCCATAGTGACGCTCGAAAACCTGTTCTGCCGCATGCGGCTCGTATCCACCTCCGGCATTCAAGTCGATGGTGATGGAAACGTAGTTAACACTTTGGGTGTACTCGCAAATGGATTTTATTTTCTCCCATCGGCTTGCCGCGCCGCTAGTAAGCTCTTGGACTTTGGCAACGATCTTCTCGTTCGCGGCCATTTTTGGCACTTGAGCCGCATCACCGTACTTGGCCACGTCTTTCCAACTGTCGAACACCAACGAATCGCTTCGCTTCAATTCACTCTCGCTGGGAATCAAGGTAATGCCAACCTGCGAGAACAAGAGCATCGAAGGCGGACGGTATTCTTCGTCTTTTACCAGGGGCAGGTCAGCCGCTTCCCATATATAGGAATCCCCTTTCCGGGTGTGGGTTACCGTCGTTTCGTTCATGTACTGTCCCACTACAGTCCAGCCTTTGGGAACTTTGATTTCCACTCGCGAATAGAGAGTCGGGATACTGTCCTGAAAGGTCCATGGCAGTTGCAGGAAAACCGTCTCCTCCTCCAATTCGTATTCGTAGGCAAAGATGACGTCCCCCCGGACGGAACTGGAGCGGTCGAGCACAAAGGCTTTCGCTTCGCTAAAGAGGGCATCCATACTTTGGGCGACCTCAATCATGTCCTTTTTATTAAAGGACTCTACATTTCCAGAAGGGTAGATCAGCCACGCATCGAAGCGTTTCAATCGTTGGGATCGGTTTACGATTGGCACTTGGGCGATGGCCCGATCCTTTTCATCGCGCGTCTTAATGTGAACCGCCTCTTGGCGCAGCTCTCCTACAACACCTCTGCCTTTGTATTCACGATACAATGAGGAACGCAGAACGAGGGCATTGGCTTCCGCATCGAATTTTTCGTATGCGTCTTTCGTTTCCGCCGCAGTCTTGACCCAGGCCGGAAGCTTTACACTTCTCGCGCTCTCGGCTAAAGGTAGAGCGAGCAGCGCTAACGAACATGCCATAAATCTGATAAACCTTCCCCAGAGCAACCGTCGACCGTCGGAGCGGCAGCATGTTATTTTTGAAGGCAAGGAGGGGCGGCTTGCTCTGAGTTCAGTCGAAGGGCCCGATCCTCTGATTAAGCGACCAATAAGACGAATTTGCGGTAGGGGCGTTGCAACAGAAATCCGTATATTCTGACTTATAGCACACTCTCTTAGCAACCCAATCGGAAGACCGAGGCCGGTCCTCCCTACCAAAGTAGATGAAACCTTCGAGGTCTTTGACTCAAAGGAAATAGTAGATTCGCATGGCGCCGAAATCAGAAAACCGTTCTTTTGACTCATCCTAATTAGCAGCCAGTCCAGTGCCTTTCACGAAGCTCAAAGGTACCGCATCTTCCGCATTCAGCGTTTCGAATTCCTGGCGTACAATGCTATAGTACTGGCCCAGAACCTTA
>JAUHWE010000564.1 GCA_030424825.1 Verrucomicrobiia bacterium | reverse complement strand
GGAATCAATGATGAGTTTCCTGAGATGGACGGCCTCGCTCCAAGGGGCGGTGGTTACGCGATCCTTTTCTTCGGCGTGGAAAAGAAGAATAGGTGTATCCGTTTGATCAAAGCGCATCAACGAATCCCGGACGTTCTTGCACGTATCATTATCCGCGAATGAAACCCCCGTAGCGATCGCGGCCTGAACTTGAGAGGTGATTCCCGGAAAGGAACTGGGAACGCCATTAAAGGTATCGAAGTCAGTTCCGTTTAAGGTGGAAATCCAACCGCCCGCTGACATGCCAATCGTGGCAATGCGATTGGCGTCGATTCCGTATTGAGCGGCGTTTAACTTGAGGAATCGTATCGCGTCCATCCCGTCCTCAGTGGCGTGTGTTGCGGCTGTGATGAAATTTGCCGGACTCTTGTCTCTCAAGGATTCGGGCGTAAGGCGATAATTGATACACGCGGCTACATAGCCGAAGGTCGCGTACTCGGCAGCCCAGTCATGATGCTTTTCCTTCACTCCGTTGCGGAATCCTCCACCATGTAACAGTATTATCAGTGGTTGCCGGTTGCCTTCTGACGCATTGGGAGGGAGAAACAAATCTACGAGGAGTTTGGTTTGGCGTCCCCCCTGGTCGGCCTTTTCCCCGTAAGGGATGTTGGTGAGGATTTGGATAGCCGATGCATCGAACTGTTTTGAGAAATACAGTCCTGAGGGGAGTTTGTCTCCTCTAGTAATTGAAAGGTAGATTGTAACAATGAAGAGAGTAAGGAGAAGGTGCGGTTTCATTAGTGATGACGGATAGATTCTGCAGGTAGCGGGCGATCTCCGAGCGCCCACGCGATAGATACGACAATGGGCGTTCGGCGATCGTCCGTTACCTTTGGGCACCCAAGGATTCTTTCTTGATAACCTGAATGTGGATTGCGCCATTTGGCAATTCAGTTTAATGACTGGATTTATGAAGAGCTACCCCATCATAAGCCTTGCCCTTGTTTTAGCGCTAGCGCCGTGGACTTTCTCGCAAGATCTTTCGCCTGAGGACTTCCGAGTCACCTATGGGGAGGAGAATGGCGGCGAACACATCGTCTTCATCGCGGGCGAGCGCGAGTACCGCTCGGAGGAGTCGTTGCCAGCGCTAGCCCGTATTCTGGCCAAGCACCACGATTTTCGCTGCACGGTTCTTTTTACTTTGGCAGACGACGGTAGCATCGAGCCTCAAGGTCCGAATCTGAGAGGACTGGAAATCCTTTACGAAGCGGATCTGCTCTTCATGTTCATGCGCTTTCTAAATCTCCCCGATGAAGAAATGGACCATTTCGATGCTTACGTGGAGTCGGGCAAGCCGATCATTGGTCTCAGAACCTCCACTCACGCTTTTAAGATTCCCGAGGGACCCTGGCAAAAGTATGACAGCACCTATCAGGGGGAGGAGTTTGTCGGTGGCTTCGGGCGACAAGTTTTGGGGGAGACGTGGGTTGCCCATCACGGTGACAACCATGTTCAAGGAACCCGTCTGATTCCGTTGCCGCATCGAAGCGAGCACCCCGTCCTGACCGGGGTGGGTGAAATGTTCGTCATGACGGGAGGCTATTTGACCTCTCCGAGAGAAGGGAGTTGGCCGCTCGTAATGGCCCAGCCGCTGATGGATATGAATGCGGACGCCCCGCCGCATCCGGCACTGCACGCGGTTCCAGCGGTTTGGACCCGTTCGAGAGACGTCGGTGAAAAGGGGCGTGTGCTGGCGTGTATGCATGGCTCATCGCTTGACCTGCTCGATTCGGATTTTCGGAGGATGCTCGTCAATGCCTGCTTTTGGACCTTGAACTTGGAAGAGCAGATCACGCCTGACCTTGATATCCGTTTTGTGGGTCCCTTTGAGCCGACCCTGTTTGCTTCCTATGCGTGGAAACGCGAAGTGGTCCCCGCCGACTTGGAAGGATATACCAGTCTGATCATGCCGGGAAGATCATCCCCGGCGCCTGATTCGTACCTCAAACGCCTGGAAGAGCGGAGAGCCAAATGGAAGGCGCTCGAAGCCAGGGAACCGTGATGAAGAGTACTCGTTCCTCTTTAGATTGGAAAATTTAGGGTTGGTTTGCTCGTTTGGGAGACTAATTTGGTTTATTCGAGAAATTGAGTGAGTTCGGCGAGAAGAGTATTCAGGAAAGCTGAGTCAGCAGTCGATGGGGTGCGAGAAAAGTGGGCAGGCAGCCCACTTTTTGAAAGCAAACTAAAGTCGATGGATCGCTTAATCTCGATTGATTGCATCTTTTCCGACATGTCCTCAAACTTTGGATTGCAAAGGAGTTGATGAAGGCACGAAAAAGTTTGTAAGAGTGGAGGCCAGTGTATCCAGATTGGGAAATCATTCGCCGTGTCTTTCCCGTGATTCCACGTAATTAGGAAGCGCCATTCGTCGTGACGAAGCGTAAAGCGCTTTTCTCTCCCTATTTTGACAGAGTGAATGTGCCCAGATTCTTCAAGCTCGTTGAGTGCAGTTTGAACGGAACGTTTGAAATAACCGGTTTGGCGGGCGATCTCGGCGGGATGCCCGGCATCATTGGCCAAAAGCCATGCGATGATTTCGGCTCGAGACTGGCGACCGAAGAGACTGCGGAGCTTAAAAAGGAAAGTTGCGGTCTGATCGGGCCTAGGAGGGTGGCCGAGACCTCGAGATTGTCGAAGGCTTCGCTTCCAACCCCATTTCAGAAAGTGGGGATCCGGTTCTCCGATCACCGGAATGCGCGGGAAGAGCTCGCGATGAGGCACGCTAGCTGGATTAGCATTCCGGGCAAGAACGACCCATTTAGCATGTTCCGAGCGCTCTGAAAGGATGCTGGCAATAGCGGCTAGAATCGAAGCGTCGCCTAATTCGTATTCTTTCCGCATGCGGGTGATCCTCTGAATGCTTAGCCGATTGGCATTTCCGTCCAGCCAGTCGAGTATCTCATCGAAGAGGCGCGGGTCACTGCGGGCCATTTCGGTGGAAAATAAAAGGAGGGCTTCCGGATCGATTATCCAGTTGTTGTCAGAACGAGTGTATCCAGAAACACCGAGGGCGGACCATTGCCGCCAAAGGAATCGCAAGACAAGCGACTCGAATTCAACTCTAAATTTGATCAGAGAGTTTTGCATGACCGAGATGGTTGAGGATTTCCTCCAAATTGAAACGAAAGCCATCCGATGGATCGTGGTGGCGCGTCCAGCGGGCAGCTGCGAGTAGCTCGTCCGCAGTCGGTTTCAGTTCTCGAAGATCGGCGAAGTGTTTGCCGCCTTGATCCGTTGCGGCGTAGAGTTTGAAGAAGATCTGATCGTAGCGGCTGATGAAACTGATAGAGAGACCCTGTCCATATGACTGGGTCGTGAGGCGGTCTTCGATGCCCTCCGGGAAGCCAAAGGTGAAAAAGGAGTCGTCGGCGGGATCCGTATTGAACCAGCCTTCTGGAAGGTCGAGCTCAACACGAACTTCTTCCGTTGCTTCGTTGACCCAGTCGGGGAGTGGCTTGGCCTGGACAAGCCCTTGCTCTTCGAGGCGGGCCAGAATATCGACGTCTCGGGTCGTTAGTCGGCTGACCAGCTCTAAGGCCAACAAGGAGGAGCCGCCGCATACTACGAAATGCTGATGAGATCGTCCTCTCGCCTGGATCACCTCGCCCAGAAGGTGAAAGGCTTGGTCCAGAATCTCCTTACCTATTTGATTCATAAAATACATTTAAATAGCTCAATATGAGCATATCAAATATATAATTAGGCTCATTTAGTCGCTTCACGAACCTTTGAATGTTTGTCTTCAAGACCATCGATATCCATT
>JAUHWE010000563.1 GCA_030424825.1 Verrucomicrobiia bacterium | reverse complement strand
CGCCTGAGATGTCGGCTGAAGAAGTCAAGGAGCTGACAAAGAACGCGATCCTGTCTAAGAAATACGATTTCGTCCTCGTGAATTTCGCCAACCCAGACATGGTCGGACACACAGGCAATATAGAAGCAGTCAAAATGGCTTGCTCGAAAGTAGATGCCTGCATCGGGGAGCTCCTAGAGGCAATCGACCAGGTTGAGGGCGCCGCACTAGTAACAGCTGACCACGGCAATAGCGACCAAATGTGGGACCCCACGGTCAATGGCCCTCACACCGCCCACACGCTCAATCCAGTGGAACTTGTCGTATACGGAAAAGGTTACGAGCATCTGAAACTGGTTCAGCAGGACCGCCGGCTCGCCGATATCGCTCCGACTGTTTTGGAGCTCATGGGACTGGAAAAGCCATCTGAAATGACAGGCATCTCCTTAATCGAAAAATAGCTTTCAACAAGCTCCCTTCGAGGGCAACGCGCGAAACCAAAAATCGCGCGTGCCCTCTATCAATTCCGCAGAATTAATCTCGTTTATTAAGGGCCGTATCCGTAGTCGCTGTACGCGTGCTCCGGAATGACCACTTCATATCGGGCTTGTAGGAACTCAGCGATATCAATCATTTGCCTCACTGTCATCGCCTCTGAAAAGTCCGGCATCAAGGACTTCCCTTCCTTATCCGTGTATTCGGCCTTAGGCCTTGCACTGATAATGTGAGACGGATTGATGATCGAAGTTACCAGCTGACCATAGGTTTTAACCCGGGTCACCTCACCCCCTAGAACGACATGCACCTTCCTCGGTGTCGTAAGTTCAGGCATCAAGTCCTCGTCAACGACAGAGTGACATTGAATACATCCGAGATCGACGAATGCTGTCTTACCTTTCCAGATACTGCCTTCTGGCAACCGGAACCCTAAGGGCGATTTTTCACTCATCGGGCAACCGACGAAAAGTGAAACCGCCACAAGGCATGCTAACCATGCCACGCCTGTTTGTATTATTTGTTTCTTCATTATTATGTCCTCCTGACCTAAACGAGTAATACAATTGAGGCCTTATATTCGCAAGCGCCTAACCCTTTCAGCGAGCCAATCCAGCACGAATACAGCCTCTTGAATACCGGGTAAAAATTTTTCTAATGCGGAGAGATTCGAATACCTATTGGGTTGAAATCCATTGCCTTAGCTTCAGTCCGGAAAATCGTTGGTGAAACCGACGTCCGTCATCGCATTACTCTTTACGCACGGACGTGTTTTACCTTGACGTAAAGATTTAAAGCGTTGCAAATCCAAGCATGCCCAGCTCAAACATTCGAGGTGACCATCTATTCTTGCTCCAGTACAAGGCAAGCAAAGCGATTGAGGCCTTCGACCATAGGAGTGTGAAAAAACTAGGTTTCGGGAGCATTTCCGACTTTGCTGTGTTGGAGTATTTAAAAACCAAAGGACCACAGCCGGTAAATACCATCGCCCAGTCTATGATGCTCACGAGTGGTTCCATGACGACAGCCATCGATCGTGCCGAATCAAAGGGCTTAGTAACCAGAGAACGTGATCCTGACGACCGTAGAGTGGTCATCGTTTCTCTGACAGAATCGGGAAAAGAGCTCATCGACTGCGCATTCGATAAACATGCTGCTAATCTCGAGAGACTGTTTTCCGTTTTCTCTCGTAACGAGAAGATTGAGTTTGCCCGGCTCGTAAAGAAAATTGGGAAAACCGCCGAGGCGATGAATCTTTAACCTACGCCAGTTGCCGCAATTCACATCGAACATTATTATCTTGACATCAAGATATTTTTCGGCAATAAAGATTCCCATGAAAACAAACGAAAAAAGTTACACGCTAGATATCTACCCTCCTTCAGAACAAGGAGCGGGATCCTTCGATGGGGGCAAGATCACAGAAATAAAGCCTATTCCTTTTCCAAGGGAAAGTGGAGGAGCGAAACGAACGGGTCCCCTTCTATACTGGGCTTGGGCTTCGTCCAAAGGAGATGGAGTCATTGGCATGCACCCACATCAGGGATTTGAAATCATCTCCTATGTCCTAAAGGGATCCGTAGGGCATACCGATACGGCAGGCAACAATCGCAGAGTCGCGGCGGGAGGAATTCAAATTATGCAAACCGGCTCTGGCATTTCCCATCAAGAGGAAATGTACGGAGAGCAAACCGACTTTTTCCAGATTTGGTTCGAGCCCCATATGAGCCAGTCCCTACAAAGGCCGCCGGTGTATTCGGACTACGAGGACTCTGATTTTCCTTTAGAAAATCTCGAGAAAGGAGTGAAAGCAAAGCATATCATCGGCCCCAAAGGAGCGACTCAGATTCAGGCCCCTATCATTTGGGACATTCTTGAGATCGGCGCCCAAGGAAGTTACTCCCTCTCTTTGGAGGAAAACTCTCTCGCCGCATTCGTCGTCACCAATGGAAGCATTCAAGTGTCCTTGGGAAACGACAATCGAGTATTGAATCGAAGGGATTTTGCGATGATCAAAACGGAATCCGCCAATCCATTGACGATTCGGGCTTCTGAGGAAGGGGCTGAACTTACGCTCATCACCGCCCCGATTGATCCGGGATACCCGTTGATTCAGTTATAAGGTTTCCGCAATAATCGGTAGGGGTGCCGCAAGCGACGCCCCTACACTGACCGGGTTCCAGCTTACGGTTTAGTTAGAACAAACAGTATGATGACAGAAATCAGAAGCAGGGCCGCTAATATGAGGCTTTTGGTTTTGGACTTCTCATTGGTTGCGGTGCCTTCGGAGTCGCCAAATGACTCCGCCGGCAAATCCAGCCCATCGTAAGCAGCATCTTCGCTCCAACCAGATTGGGGACAGCTGCCACAGCTCTTGCAAGAAACAGCGCCCTCCTCCACGTATTCGCCACAAACCGGACAATCACCCGGGGGAATGAATTTTTCCATGTCAGTCGAGCTCCTTTACGGATAGTCGACGAAAGCGGAAGACATGCTCAGGACCATGTCCCGCAAATCCAAGGTGCCCTTTTTTAAGCGTTTTTCCCGGATGCTCTCGACCATCCATGTAGTCAGTTATTTCGCTAAGGTCTGTATCCAAAATCTTAACGCCATTTAGTTCTACTTGTAGGGTAGACCCTTTGACAATCACTTCCTGGTAATTCCATTGCCCAGACGACCTCAGATAGCCGCGATGCGCCCCTGCCATGCCATAGGCACTGCCATGAACCTGTCTTGATTTGACCCCGGAATACCGTTCATGGCCGTCGTCAAGAATCTGCAGCTCGCACATCGCGTCATAGGCCGGATTACCTTCACCCGTCGAACGAATAGCCAATCCATTGTTAGCTCCAGGTGTCATAGTGAATTCGAACCGAAAGACAAAGTCGCTGAATTCACGCTTTGTATAGATATGCCCTCCGTCAGACCACAGTAGCTCGCCATTGGTCGCCAACTTGCCCTTAAGGTCGCCGAACCACCCATCAAAATCGCGTCCATTGAAAATGGGCGCAAAGGCAGTACCGAACTCGTCACCACGCAGGATCTCGTTCGCTTCCTCATCCCCGATCTCTCGAACATAGATGTTTCGCCAGCGAATTTCTCCGCCATGAGTTTGCAGGTGGATAGGCCCCTGCTTCGGCATCGGCGCCGAGCTTGCGCTTGATGGCGATGCGGTCGACCGTGACCCGCACCTTGTCGGCGATCTCCACCACCACCGTCTCGCCCTTCACCTCGTGGACCTTGCCGTGGAGGCCGCTGGCCGTCACGACCTCATCGCCCTTCTTCAGCGACGCGAGCAGGTTCTCGTGCGCCTTGCGCTCGGCCTGCTGGGGAC
>JAUHWE010000011.1 GCA_030424825.1 Verrucomicrobiia bacterium | reverse complement strand
ATCGCGATCTCAGAACTACGAGTGCCGCAGGGGAAAGCTTTTCTGTTGGGTTTGCCGCGAATACGTTGCAGAACCGCGACGTTTTCGACTATTACAACCATTTGTATAGCAATGGGCATGAGACAGTTGGACGCGATTTCGACGCCGTCAATGTCGCCCTAGAGCAAACGTTCTTAGATGGTAATCTCGGATTTGAGATCGCGTACGACTCGCAGACTTACGAGACCCATCAGGATTTCCCGTTCTCCGGAGGTCAAGGCACCAACTTGGCAGGTCCCTACGAGGTTTCAGTTCATATATCGAAGTATTTGACTACCGGTGAGCTCAACCCGAATCTAGGTCGTGCATTGACATGGGTGAGGCAGCCAAAGCAGCGTTTTGATACCTCAGAGCGTGAAACTTTCCGCGGCACAGCCTACTATGAGTTAGACCTTTCAGAGAACGACGGATGGCTCAGGCATTTCGGCAAGCATCGTTTTACTGGAATGTACAACGACTATTCCAGAGACACGTTCAATATCACCACGGGCGAGAACACAGTCAGCGACGAGTTCAACATGGACTCCGCTATGCAGCACGAATTTGGCAGAACGAACGGACGACGATCCATGAATTACATCGTCTATACAAGTGATGATCTTCGGGGAGTAAGTTCTATAGATGACGTGCGGCTCCACCCTCTTGATTTCATCCGACCTACGGAAGACGTCGGTTTCCCATTCGCTTGGGTCGACACCACGCCTGCGGGACCGCTTAACAATGGAGTCGCAGGTGATCGCGCCGTTCACGTCAACAATGTGTACATGAAATCGAACCAGGTTGATGGAGGCATCAGCCAGACCAATATCGAAGCTCAAGCCTTCACGTGGCAGAGCTATTTTTTGGACAACCATATCGTAGCGCTATACGGCCGCAGAGAAGACGACACCTCAAACTTCGTCAGAAACTTGGCTTCGGAAACGAGCGAGCCTGAGCGCCTCGCAGACTGGAGTTACAATCCTGCGTTTACGAGGCTGTCGCCTAATCCAACCTATGAAGAAAAAGGAACCACGCAATCCTGGAGTGTTGTCGGACGGCTGCCTCAACGATTTCTAGGTGACATGCCATTTAGCCTTCAGGCTCACTGGGCATCTGCTGCGAACTTCAACCCGATTGGTTTGAGAAGCAATGCTTTGGGAACTCCCATTGGCCAGCCTACCGGTTTGACAGAGGAATTCGGATTTACGATCGCTTCAATTAACAATAGGTATACGGCTAAATTCAATTGGTACGAAACTGAGTTGGGAAATATAAGTGCTGGAGTCGGCACTAACCTAGCCAATTACGCATTCGGTCGAATTAACAACCACCGTGCGGCTGAACTGATGGAAATCCCAATTTCAGATCAATTGGATCTCATTCCAAACGGCGGTGGCGCGGGGCACCCGATTCAGAGCTATGAGGACTATTATGATGCGATGTTTAACGCGATTCCTTCGGAGCTGCTAGACGTGGTAAAACCGACCCATGTATCCGGAGACGGAACATGGGATGAGTATCAGATCGATGCCATTACGAATCTTCAGGCCACGCGTAGTCAGCTCGCCGAGGGTTTTGAATTAGAGCTCGTTGCCAACCTGACATCGAACTGGCGCCTGATGGCAAATATAAGCCGACAAGAAACTTCGTTTTCCAATACCGCTCCGTTAATGGGAAGAATTATAAATGAATTTGTCGCTGCATCCCAAGCTTCTCGATTGGATGAGCTTCAGGATGATCCCACCTTCCAGGCAGATGCGGAATTTCATTCCGAGGGATTAGGACTGCTTCCGCTTCCAATAATAGCTGCTCAAGCTCTGGATGGTACGGTTTCTAATGAGCAAAGAGAGTGGCGTTATACTATAGTCTCCAATTACGATTTCAATGAAGGAAAATTTAAGGGATTTGGAGTTGGTGGAGCGATCCGATGGGAGGATGAAGCCGCAACGGGTTATGTCCAGATCGTCGATCCAGATGCCGGAGTCATTCCTGATGTCAGCAGGCCCTTCTTTGATGACGGGCTGTTCAGCGGAGATGCGTGGATAAGTTATAGTCGGCCAATCATGAATGGGAAAACCAATTGGGACGTCCGTTTGAATGTCCGGAATTTGGTAGGCGAAAGCGGAAATATTCCCGTCAAAACGAATCCGGACGGGAATGTTGCCGTCATCCGTATCCCAAATCCAAGGACGATTTATCTGACGAATACCTTTAAGTTCTAGTATAGTGGTTTGTGACGAATCTCATTGATTCATTCCAGCCCCAGATTCTATGGTTGGATCTGGGGTTGTTTGTATCTAGGATTATCAATTATGAAATGCGCAATCATTATTCGAGTCTCGATTCTTTGCTTCCTAAGTTTCGTATACACTCTTCTTAGAAGTACGACTCTGGCAGTAGAAAACGAGCCTCAGCTAACCGGTTTGATTTCTATCCATTGCGATAAACTGGGTGCACCGCCTGCGTGGGCCTTGTATGAGCGTCAACTCATTAAGGCCTTGGACGAGGCTGCGATCGTGTTTTACGATCAGTATGTAGACGAGAATGGAATGCTCACTTTCAAGGAGCGCTACGAGAGTGGCATGAACTCATCGGATGACATGTACGAGGCGTTCCGTGGGTTTTCGCTTCATACCGCTCTTGGGGGTTCGCTTGATATCGACAAGAGGAACCGTTTCGCTTGGGAAGGGATTACGAAGCAGTTTACCCGTTACGGTCAAATCTACCGTGAGTTCGATTCGAACTGGGATTGGATGCACCATGGGGAAGGCTACATCAACTTCTACCCGATGGGCATGGTCCAGCCTTACGATGAGAAATTCAAAGACCGGGCCATTCGCTTTGCGGCCATGTACATTGGCGAGGATCCGGAAGCCCCAAACTGGGACCCTAAGCTGAAGCAAATGCGGGCGGTCATGACAGGTAGCCGCGGTCCGCTGATGGAATGGAACAAGCGCGACTGGACTCCGACTAACGCAAACCTGACGTATTATCCGCTGCCCTTTTTGGATATACCGGGCATCGATTCGCCCACTGCCTGGATCAATGACCACCCGGACAACGATCAATTTGCGGTACTGGTCAAGGCGATGAGCGACCGCATGGCCAAAGGAGACGTACCGATCAACATGATCTCCACTCCTATGATCGCCAGCGCTTATTTATATACCGGGGACGAGAAATATGTCCAATGGACGACCGACTATCTGACCACTTGGGAAAAACTGACCCAACGAAACAACGGGATAATCCCAGATAATGTAGGACTGTCCGGGAGAATCGGCGAATACAACAATGGCAACTGGTGGGGTGGCTATTACGGGTGGGTATGGCCAAGTGGTACCCATATTATGAAGACGTTGGTGCTCAGCGGAAAGGTTGCTACCCTTCTGTCAGGCGACACCCGCTGGATGAACCTAGCGCGAAGCCAAATTGCCGTTCTGAGGGAAAACGGATTTATGGATAATGGAGCCTCCATCGATGTGACCGAATTGAGAAAGCGGAATGTGAGCGAAAGATCAATTGAATCCATCCGCAGTGGGGTCTCAGTTGTTCCCTGGCGCCATGATCACCGTGGCTGGTATCACTATCGCGAAGAGGATCCCGAGCTGTATCTACACCTTTGGTACACGTCTCAAAGCGCTGAGGACTGGCAGCATATAGAGCGGCTGGCCGAAGCGGAGAGAAAGGCGGAAGGAAGGATTACCGATGGGGATCTTGAATGGGCCTATTTCGTTAAAGGCCTCAACCCGGGCTATCCAGAGCGGGTATTCCGTAGGGAATTGCAGGCTATCCGGCAGGAAATCGAAGACATCCAAAACGAGCATGGTTATTCCGAAACCTGGGTGGACAATAAGTGGATCAATATGAATCCCATGCGCACGAGTAGCCTCACCCGATTCTCGATTGGAGGTATCCCTATTGATACCAGAGGTGAGATGCTGCATTCGCAGGTTCGCTACTTCGATGGCGAGAACCGGCGTGCTGGGCTTCCGCAGGATGTAGCCGCTCTCGTGAATCGGATTGAACCCGATTGGATCGAAGTGGAGGTGGTTAACCTTAACGTGACTGAAACCAGATCGCTCATCGTTCAAGGCGGAGCCTATGGTGAACATCGTATCCAAAGTGTGGCGTTCACGAAATCTGCCAAATCTCAGCCACCTGGCGATCGACGTTCCGGGAGATCAGGCAGCGACAACGATGAAACGAAGGTCAGTAAAGAGGTGGATGGAATCGCCTTCGGAGTGAGGCTGGATCCCGGTTCGGCATCGACGATTCGCATCCATCTTGATCGCTATTCCAACCAACCAAGCTACGCCTTCCCATGGGACCGCTGAAAATGACTAAGCCACTCTATATTCTTTTCGCCGCGCTTTTCTGCACGCAAATTCTAAACGCTCAGATGGGATCTCCCGGCCATGGAGAGACCCAGGCGGTTGCCTTGCATCCAACCAATCCGGATATTATTTACGCCGGTGCGGCAAAGGGCCTGTGCAAGACCTTGAATGGAGGGAAGGACAACTGGCCGACCTACGGGTTGGGCACGCTTTCCCCCCGAACGATTGTTATAAGCGAAGCGAATCCAGACCTGCTTTACGTGGGCACCCACAAAATGGGCGTTTACCGGTCGAAAGATGGAGCGGTTACATGGGAGGGGGTCAGCGATGGGATTTCCTATCGCGAGATAAGGGCGTTGGCGATCCATCCGAAGAATGACCAGGTCGTATACGCGGGAACGGATGGCGGAGGCGTTTTCAAGACCACTAACGGTGGACGCCAGTGGAAGGAAATCAATCGCGGCCTGATCGATAAGGTCGTGCGCGTTCTGGTGATTGATCCAAATCAGCCGAATACGCTTTATGCGGGAACCTGGCACGGCGTCTATAAGACGACCGATGGAGGAGCCCATTGGAGTGCGAATCCCGACGGGGTATACGATGTCGATGTGTGGGCCATGGCCCTTGATCCGACCAACTCGCAAATCATCTATGCAGGAACGCGCCCGCGTGGGGTTTATCGTAGCGCGGATGGCGGTAAAACCTGGACGACAGGTGCCAAGCCGTTGACTGAAAACATCGCGTCAATGGCCATCGATCCCGTGAACCCAAGCCACGTGTACGTCGGTACTTTGGCAGGCGTATTTGTCAGTACCGATAGTGGCGATTCATTCACAACCGCCGGTCTGCGGTGGTCGAATAATGCCTGGACTCTTGTCTTCGATCCGAAGACGAATCCTCCCACGCTTTACTACGGCGGTGTAGGGGGCGTGCTTAAAACGACGAACAAAGGGGTTCAATGGGATGTGACAGGACCGATACGGGATTAACGCGTTTGTACTTTGAATCCTCCCTTTTTTAAATTCCACTTCGGTCGCTTCAATCGCTTGGTCTTAGGGCTCATGAAACGGTTTTTCCATCTGCGTTTAACTACCCTGTTCGTTGTCATCTGTTCGCTGTCCATGGACCGTAATGAGCTGAGTGCGGCCCCGTTCGTGGAAATTCGTTGCGATGCTCAAATGGTTCCGCCTGAATGGGCATTGCTCGAACGGCAGCTGATTGACACTCTCAATGGCGCAGGTATTGAATTTTACAATACCTACGTGGAGAAGGAGGGATCGATACGGTACAAAGAGCGCTATGAAAGCGGCATGAATTCCTCTGACGATCTTTACGAGGCGTTCAAGGGATTCTCACTTCACACCGCTATGGGCGGATCAGACGAACTGAATCGACTGCATCGCAAGGCGTGGGAAGGCATTACGCGACAGTTTACCCGTTACGGCCATATATATCGTGAGTTCGACTCCAATTGGGATTGGATGCATCACGGCGAAGGCTATATAGACTTTTATACCTTGGGTTTTATTGAACCCAAGGACGCTCTCTTTCGTGATCGTTCCGTTCGTTTTGCGGCAATGTACATCGGGGAGGATCCTGAGGCGCCGAATTGGGATCCTGAGCTTAAGCAGATGCGCGCGTCCATGACCGGCAGTCGCGGTCCGCTCATGGAGTGGACCAAGCGCGACTGGATTCCCACCAATGCCAATCTTGTATACCGGCACCTTCCCTTCGACGATATACCGGGCATCGATACGACAACTGCCTGGATCAATGATCACCCGAAAAACGACGTGTTCGCCAAACTGGTGAAGGTGATGAGCGACCGTATGGCGAAAGGGGATATTCCATTGAATCTCACCGCGACACCCCTAATCGCCAACGCCTACTTTTACACGGGAGATACGAAGTATGTCGAATGGGTCACGGATTACATAAGCAGATGGGAAGAACTCACCGAACAGAATAACGGCATCACGCCAGACAATGTGGGGCTGTCCGGGAAGATTGGCGAATATATGAACGGGAACTGGTGGGGTGGCTATTACGGGTGGAAGTGGGTAAGCGGAGGCTCTCACATCATTCGGGCTGAACTGACTGCAGGGAAAGTGGCCACTTTGCTGACGGGTGATCCGCGCTGGTTGGATTTGCCACGGAGCCAACTGGCGATGTTGCGAAGTTACGGGAAAGTGATTGATGGCGAATTCCAGGTTCCCGGACGCTATGATGATCGAGGCTGGCATCGCTACCGGGGTGAAAGTCCATCCGATTACCTTCATCTCTGGTTTATGACTCAGAGTGAGAGTGACTGGGCTGAAATCGAACGCTTTATCGACGCCAGTCGAGAATCGGGAGAAAGCGGTGGCGAGGACTTGGAGTGGGCCCGGTTCATAAAGGGAAAGAATCCCGGCTTTGCGGAACGTGCATTAAGGGAGGATCTGAAAACGGTGATCCGGAAGATTGAGTTCATCCAGAAGGAGCACGGCGATCCGGAAACGTTCGTCGATAACAAGTGGATTTTCTTTGAACCCATGAAGCATGATAGCCTGATTCGGCTGACTTTCGGGGGGCTGCCTCTAAGAGTTCAGGGTGAGATGCTGTATTCGCAAGTGCGCTACTTTGACGGTGATCGCAAGCGTGCTGGGCTGCCGCCCGATGTGGCGGCGTTGGTCACTCATATTGAAAAGGATTTGATTGAATTGGAGGTCGTCAACCTGAATGCATTTGAACCGCGGCAGCTCGTCATCCAAGGGGGCGCTTATGGTGAGCATTGTTTTGATTCCGTTGTGTTCACACAAGTAGCGGATGTGCAGCCTCCCGTCCGCGATATTAGGAATCCGAGGAGCGGTATGATCGAGCAAGCCCTTTTTGAAAACAGCAAAGCGTTGAATGCTCGAGCCTTTACGGTGAATTTGGCACCGGGTTCAGGATCCAAGTTGAGCATCAAGATCAGCCGATACACCAGTAAACCTAGCTTCGATTTTCCATGGGACCGTTAATCTATTGCAGCTCGAGAGTATGGGGTCTGCCCATTATAGCCGGAAAGTGGAGATTTCTTTTCGCTTTAGCTACGGTCCTATTAGGGACGAAATTGATCGCGCAGATGGGTTCTCCGGGCCATGGGGAGACTCAGGCCATCGCCTTGCACCCAAGCGATCCAGATATCTTGTATGCGGGGGCGGCAAAGGGCTTTTGCAAAACCTTGGAAGGCGGACAAGATGGCTGGCCGGTGTACGGATTGGATACGCTTTCGCCGCGAGCGATCGTGGTTAGCCAATCCAATCCAGAGACCGTTTATGCGGGAACCTACGAGATGGGCGTCCACAAGTCGGTCGATGGAGCCAGTAGTTGGAAAGCGATCAATAATGGCCTTAGCGATCTCAGAATTCGCGCCTTGGTGATGCACCCTCAGGATGATCAGATTATCTACGCGGGCACGGAAGGGAATGGAGTTTTCAAAACTGTCGATGGGGGCAATTCATGGAGGGAAGCGAATAGCGGACTGCTCGATAAGGTGATTCGTGCGTTGGTTGTCGATCCGAGCGCCCCGGATACCCTTTATGCCGGCACCTGGCATGGCGTTTATTCCACAACGAATGGAGGTGAGACTTGGTCGGCCGATCCGGATGGCGTCTATGATGTCGACGTGCGTGCCTTGGCTCTGGATCCCACGAACCCCAAAATCATTTACGCGGGTACCCGGCCACGCGGAGTGTTTCGAAGCATGGATGGCGGCAAGACCTGGACCGCAGGGGCAGAGCTTTTGGGCGAGGAAATTGAATCCATGGCGATTGACCCTGCAAATCCGAGTCATGTCTATGTGGGGACCAAAGCAGGGGTATTTCTGAGCAAGGACCGGGGCGACCATTTCGAGTCTGCGGGCCTCCGATGGTCGAATCATGCCTGGTGCTTGATATTCGATCCGAAAACCTCACCACCGACTCTTTACTACGGGGGAGTGGGTGGCGTTCTCAAAACGATCAATGAAGGGTTTTGGTGGGAAGTGACTGGACCTAAACTGAGATGATGATCAGACAGTAATTGGCGTGACTCCGACTCAACGAAAAATTTTCAAGCATACCTGTATTGCTGGATTGATCCTGCTATCAATCTTTCAATATGTGAAGCTGGGTTCTGGTATTGGAGACGAGTATCCGAAGCGGCCCATTCGGGTGGTGGTGCCGTTTCAGCCAGGTGGGGGATCTGATATCTTTGTCCGGATCGTCCAGAAAGCGATTAATGATTACCAACTCATGCCGCAACCGTTGGTGGTGGTGAACAAGCCGGGTGGGGGAACCTCGATTGGCAGTAGCTATGTCAAGAACGCCCGACCGGACGGATACACCGTGCTCTGCCTGCATGAGGCCCTGATGGTGGCAAAGTCCAATGGCCAGTCGCCCAACGGCCCGGACGACTACGAAGTTTCCGCAGCCACGGGGGAGTTTGGAGTGGTGCTGCTCGTGTCGGAAGAGTCACCCTACCAAACGTTAGGCGAATTGATGGAAGCGGCAAAAGCCAATCCGGAGACAATTAAATTTGGGGTGAATCTGAATACACCAACCCACTTTACGGCCATTATGCTGGAGAACACGCTCCCAGGCGCTCGGTTTCGATTCGTGGCGACGGGCGGCGGCGCCCATCGGTTGGCGGGGGTAATGGGGGGACACCTGGATGTCATCATACTGTCGGTAGGAGAGTACGTCATGTATCAGCAGAACGGATTGAAGGCGATCGCCCACCTGGGGAGGCAGCGGGTCGAGTCCATTCCGGACGTTCCAACGGGTGAGGAGCTCGGCTTTCCGGTTTACAGTGAGAATCTGCACTACTGGTGGTTCCCGGAGGGTACAGATGAATCGATCGTGACGTACCTTGCTGAAGTCCTGGAGAAAGTCATGAAGACGGACTACGTGCTTGAGCGCCTAGAGGAATTGCAGATCCGTCCGAGGATTATCGTAGGCGATGAATTGCTTGAGCGGATCGACGACCGTATGGAGGTGTTCCAAAAGATCAAGCCGGTGAGCCGCATCGAGCTTCCTGACTTCGAGAAGTGGGCCGTGATTTTCGTATTGGCTTTCAGCGCAATGGTAATTGTGAATCAGCTTAGGTCCAAGAAAGTGGAGGGACGTCAAGTATTGGAATTGCGGTTACGATACGATTTCGCTTTTGGGACATTGGCAATGGCTATCGTGTATGTGCTCCTCATGGGTATGGGAATTCTTCATTTTGTCGGGGCGACGATTCTTTTCGTTGTGGCGGCAGGACTCTTCCTGACCCAGTTTGATCGGAGCAAGTGGGTACCGGTTTTGGAAGTGGCGCTGCTAATGTCGTTCGGTCTGCATTTTATTTTCACCCAGTTATTCTCGATTGACCTGCCCTAAGAAATGGAAGCCATTCAAACCGCATCTTCCTATTTGTTCAGTTTCCAAGGCCTGATACTTGTCATGCTGGGCACGATACTGGGAATTACGATGGGAGCGATTCCAGGACTGACCGGAGCAATGCTGATCGCGCTTACCTTGCCCCTGACGTTCAACATGGATCCCATCAATGCCTTCATTCTGCTGATCAGCATGTACGTTGGGGCTATCAGTGGAGGCTTGATTACCGCCACCCTGCTACGAATGCCGGGAACGCCTGCTTCCATCATGACCACGATGGATGGCTATCCCATGGCAAAAGCGGGAAAGCCGGGTCGGGCCTTGGGCCTAGGCATCACGGCCTCTTTCGTAGGGGGGTTGGTATCCTGGCTTTTCTTGATTTCGCTCTCCGGTCCAATCGCGTTTTATTCCACCAAACTCGGGCCCTTCGACTTTTTTGCGCTCGTCATGTTGGCCTTAGTCCTGATTGCTTCGACTGGAGGAAAGTCGATGAGCCGGGCCTTTCTGTCTGCCTCATTAGGAGTCCTTGCTTCGCTGCCAGGAATTGACAAGGCGACCGGAAACCTGCGCATGACGTTTGGCTTTGAGGAACTGAATGGCGGGATGAAATTGCTACCTGTGCTCATCGGAATGTTCGCGATTAGCCAAATTATTTCTGACCTCACTCGACTGGAGGAGAAGATCACGATCATTCCCCTCAAAAAGACGCGGGAGATGCTCTTTAACCTGAAGGACTGGAAGGATCAGGCAGTGAATCTGCTCCGATCTTCTGTCATAGGCACCTGGGTCGGCCTACTGCCTGGCATCGGGGCTAACATTGGATCCGTCTCCGCTTACAGTGCGGCCAAGTCGTTCGCGAGCCCGCAAGAGAAGGAGAAGTTTGGCAAAGGCTCCGAATCAGCGATCGTGGCTTCGGAATCGGCTAACAATGCCACCATCGGGGGCGCCCTTATTCCGCTTATTTCTTTGGGCATTCCGGGGAGTGTTGTGGATGCTATTTTGCTGGGCGGACTGTTGATTCATGGCCTGCAACCTGGGCCGCTCCTGTTTCAACAAAGCCCGGAGATGGTCTATTCCATTATGGGGGCTATGTTTGTGGCGAATGTGTTCATGTTCATATTCATGCTGGTTGCCGTACGCTACATCGCGAGACTGGCATCGATTCCCCGTAGTCTGCTTATGCCGGTGATTCTCGTGTTCTGTATCATCGGATCTTTCGCTCTGTCTACGCGGATGTTCGACGTCTGGACAATGCTCTTCTTTGGGCTGCTGGGGTTCGCTTTTGAGAAAACGAAGATCCCGTTGGCCCCTTTTGTGATCGGATTTATTTTGGCTCCCATTGCCGAAGAGAATTTGCAAGCGGGCTTAATGGCTTCGAGCGGAAGTTTTCTCCCTTTGATTCAGCGACCCATTTCGCTGATCTTCGTCGTAACGTCTATAGTTTTGCTGGCAGTACCCCTGTATAAGCGTTTTAAATACGGTGCTTCATGAAATGTCTAAGAGACTGTCTAATAAGTCCCAATTAATCCTTCATATGGTTTCATTCTCTACTGATTATTCAATTGTAGGTCGTCTCGCTGAGGCGACATTTATCCCAATCGGCAGGTCAGCGACCTGCCCTACAGCCTGAATCAATTTAAGAATTCGATTTAGTGGACAGTCTCTAATGCCTACGATCTCCAGAATCACCACGGATATAAAGAAATTTCCTCTGGAAGCCGGAGACGGAACGGATTCCATCCACACCGATCCGGTCTACTCTTACATCGTCACTAACTTGCATACGGAATCTTCTATTTGCGGAACGGGTATCGTATTCACACTGGGTGCAGGAAATCGGGAAATTCGTTCTCTGATTGAGGGGCTGGTGCAACCGTTGGTCGGTTGCGATGTTGAGGAGCTGATGTCTGAGTTTGGCGCTCGTTTCAAACAGTTGGCGGAGCATCCCCGCTATCGCTGGTTGGGTCCCCATAAAGGGATGATCCACTTGGCATTGGCGAGTATCACGAATGCCTGTTATGATTTATGGGCCAAGACTCGCGGAGTGCCTTTATGGAAACTGCTGATTGACCTGACTCCGGAGCAGATTGTCGATACCTTGGATCTGAGTTACCTTGAAGATGAACTGACGCGGGAGGATGCGATTCAATTATTGAAGGAAAATCTAGCAGGGCGGGAAGAGAGTTCCGGGATCATCGAAAAAGGTTACCCTGGATACGATACGTCGATTGGCTGGATTAGCTACTCGGATGAACAGGTAAAGGATAATGTCCGAAGGGCCGTAGATGCAGGGTTTGATGCCATGAAGCTCAAGGTCGGTTCACCGGAAACCGAACGCGACATCCGCCGTGCCTATATGGTACGCGAGGCGGCGGGAGTCGAAGCCAGAGTAATGCTGGATGCCAATCAAAGCTGGTCACTGCCCAAGGCGATTCGAACGTCGAAGGCCCTTGCGAGCATGTCGCCTTTCTGGATCGAAGAGCCTACGCAACCGGACGATGTGATCGGCCACCAGACTCTGGCTCGCGAAATTGCGCCTATCGGTATTGCTCTGGGAGAACACGTGTCAAACCGGGTGATGTTCAAGAACTTCATGCAGGCTAAGGCGGTAGATTTCGTGCAAGTGGATTGCACAAGGGTGGGAGGTGTCAGTGAGTTTATTGCCGTGAGTCTGCTAGCCCGAAAATACAATTTGCCGGTCGTGCCGCATGTGGGCGACATGGGACAGATCCATCAGCATCTCGTTTTGTTCAATCACATTTCCTTGGGGCACGATGCGCTTTTTCTCGAACACATACCCCACCTTAGTAAATACTTTTTGCATCCTGCTTTGGTGGAGGATGGAATATATAAAACGCCTCAAGAGCCTGGGTCCAGTTCAGACTTCGTGTGAAGTTCGAATCCGAGTGACCTCAAATTTAAAATCAACATCAGAAAAACTAAAATGACTTATTATACCGCTAAACGAATAGTAGTTTCCATCGCTTGCCTGTTTCTCTGCACTTCCTTCGCTTCAGCTATGCCATTTTCCTTAGATCGGGAAGCGATGATCAGGTTTACGCCTCATTGGGACGGGGAGCGTTTCCCCAATGGACGTCCAAAGGTATCGGACAGTATTCTCGAGCGTATGAAACTTGTGGATATCGAAGCGGCATGGGTGGTCCTGAAAAACGAGGGCTACGAATATCAGTTTGAAGACGGTTGGGAGCACGTTCATCCAGGCGAAACACTATGCGGTCGAGCGATGACGGCGATGTACATGCCATTGCGGAAGGACGTTAGTGAAGTGGTTGACGCGCAAGCGAAAGTGGACGGATACTCCGGAGGTCAGGTCACTTGGCCGATCAGCATGTTGCAGAAGGGAGACGTGTATGTGGCAGATGTATACAATAATCTGGATGATGGCGGCCCGATCATTGGAGCAACTTTGGGGACGAATATTTTCGAAAATTCGGGAAATGGCGTGCTTTTCAATGGAGTGGCCCGCGACCTGGAGCAGTTAGAGAAAATAGAGGGGTTCAACGGATTTGTCCGCGGATGGAATCCGAGCTTTTACTGGGCATCCATGATTACCGGCATCAATGTTCCGGTAAATATTGGAGGTGTAACGGTCATGCCGGGCGATGTCATCCTTGGGAAACGTTCCGGCATCATCGTAGTTCCCGCACACTTGGCGGAGAAGGTGGTGAAAACTTCCGAGCTTATTCGTTTGCGTGACCAGTTTGGCTTTGAACGTATAAAGGCGGGAATTTACGACTCAGGCCAAATCGACGCCCGCTGGACGGATGAGATCGAGAAGGATTTCTCCAAGTGGCTTGAAGACCACATGGATCGATTGCCGGTACCTAAAGAGCAAATACAAGAGCTTCTCAAAGAACGCACTTGGTAGTAGGAAATCGCCTGCTATCTTTTGGAAAAGGAAACTTGTATTCGTGAAACCTCACAGGTTCGCGGATACGACCGCTTTCATCTTCTCCAGGCCTAGTTTGGCAACGTGGAGCGGTTCTTGTTTCCAGTAGTCGCGATTGAAAAGTTCGAGCGAGAAAACCATTTCCGGGTTAATCGTGTGGAGTTGTTTGATGATCTTGTCGAACGGCGCCACTCCATCGCCTGGCATGACGCGATGGCTGTCATTCATCTCCGACCGCTCTGGACTCGCTGGAAAATCGTTCATGTGGAGGACGGGCATGGCCTTGGGGCCCAGCAGGGAGAGGCCTTCGTATTTGGAGCCACCCTTGTAGATATGGTAAATGTCGAGGAGGCAGCAAGCATCGGGATGCGAACTCTCTGCCGCGGCGAAAAGCGTTTGCCCTAACCGGTGCAGATTAACGGAATGGCCCCACACTTCGAGCATGGGTGTGACACCGGTTGCGCGGCCCACTTCCAGTAGGGCCCGATACCGTTCCGCCACCACTTCTAAATCAAAGACAGGGCCTTTGTTGGCTCCGGCCGGGGGAGCGGCAATGCGCGAGCCGCCCAGAGTCCGAACGATTTCCATGTCGCTCTTGGCTTCTTCGAGCGCTTTGGCTCGGGCCGCGGGATCTTCTACGATCCAATGGGCGAAGCCGATCGCGCTCTCTACTTGGATTCCCCGGTCGTCGAGCCGCCTTTTCAAATCGGAGAGTTTTCCGCCTGATTCCATGTAAGCCCTGATGGTGCGTATCCAGGGCTCGATGCCAGAATAGCCCGCATCCGCTGCGATGTCGATCTCGGCCTCAATGCCGATGTTTTTCTCGCGGATGGTACTCGTGTTGAGGCAGTAGCGGAAGGATTTCATGGTGTGAGTGGGCTCTTTCGCGCATCCTGAAACGAGAGCAGTCGATGCGAGTGCGGTGGAGGTCGTGAGGAACGTTCTACGAGATTGAGATTTTGACATATCGCGTTGAAGCATCGCTAGGCTCGACGAAAATTCCAATGAAATAGTGGATCGAGCTCGAATTCCATTGTGCTAGTCAATCTAGTAAGGAATTCGTTTTTCGGGCAAGAGCTTCAGTTTGTGAACGCTCCCGCAAGCGCGTCGCCGCCCTCCCCGTATAAGCGGCAGCTTCCCGTTCGGATGGCAAGGCATAGTCACATAGGATTTTTTCGCCGCGTACTTGAGGGAGGGGGTTGAGTGATCCGGTCGAAAGTGTAAGATTGGTCAGATGCTTTGGATACAGATCTTTTGACTATTTTGTTCTTGGCGGGGTAGGCTCCCGCTCGATTTGCCTGATCTCCTTCACGGCCAAAATGAGCTGCGCTCGCACGGGTTTTCTGGTCAGCCGTGGCATTATCAGATGGAAGCGCGAAAACACCAACGAAGATTGTCGATCGTTCACGGACGATAATTTGAGTAGGGCAACGACCTCCGGGCGTGCCGCGTAAGTCGATCGTTAAAACGCGGCACGCCCGGAGGTCGTTGCCCTACCTTTCACGCTTTTTGGCATTGTACATCTAACTCTCAGTTTGGACCTGTGCACAGTTTTTCAATTGAACTCATGGAACGCTTTCATTGTGATGGCTTTATGGTAGTTGCTTTGAACCTCGGTGAGGCCTTTCCCCATTACATACCCTTGATCGTAACGCTGGTGATCGTGGCAGTCGGATTGAGTCTTACGAATTGGATTCTCAAAAAGCGCTCCCAGCTTGTCGGCAACCGTCAGAACTTCGTTCGTCCGCTAGTCATGTTAGGCATCACCGCGATTGCCTTGATTGCGATCATCATTGCCTTGCCGATTAACGAAGGGACGACAAACCAGTTGTTAGGGCTTTTGGGCCTCGTGCTCACCGGTATTATCGGTTTGTCGTCCACGACCTTTGTTTCAAATGCGATGGCGGGGCTGATGCTCCGTTCCGTGGGGTCCTTCCGTTCGGGGGACTTTATTCAGGTGGACTCTCACTTTGGGCGCGTGTCGGCACGCGGACTTTTCCACACTGAAATCCAGACGGAGGATCGAGACCTGACAACCCTGCCCAATCTGTATCTCATCTCCAATCCAGTAAAAGTAGTGCGTTCTTCCGGCACAATCGTTTCGGCATTGATTTCATTGGGATACGACGTCAGTCATTCCAAGGTAGAGGCTCTGCTGGTCGAAGCGGCAAAGCGAGTGGGTCTCGAAGAGCCATTTGTGCACGTGTTGGCATTGGGCGATTTTTCTGTCCAGTACCGCATCGCCGGGTTTTTAGGGGACATCAAGCGATTGGTGACGGCAAGGTCTCAATTGTGTATAGAATCAATGAATACGCTTCATGATGCAGATGTCGAAATACTGTCACCCACGGCTATGATGCAGCGACCCATTGGGGAAAGGCGTATTGTGCCGCAGAAGGTTGTGGCCAGCACGATTTCGGTTCAGGACGACAAGCCCCTTCCCGAAGAGCGTATATTCGACAAGGCAGAAAAGGCGGAAGTGCTTGAACGGCTTGAGAAAGAGCTTTCGGAAGAGGAAAGCGCTAAGGCGGATCTTGCGAAGCAGTTGGAGAGTTCCAGCGAAGAGGAGAAAGTGGAGTTACAGAAGAGAATTGATGAGGTGGATACGCACATCGAGCGATTGAAAAAATCGCTCGAAGTGGAATTAGAGCAGTAGCAAGCAAACCCTACGGAATTGAATTGTCTAGAATGATCGGTTGAAGTCGGTGCGCTCCTTGTAGGGCTAGCGCTCGCGCTATACCGCATTGCCAAAGAATACGTTTGATCGAACGCCGCGGCACAGCGCCAGCACTGGCCCTACGGAAAGATCAACCGGTATCAGCCGAAGTGTGATCATGCAGAATTTTCCAGCCATCGGTGGTGTTTTCCATTAATAGCGTGAATAGACCGGTGGCATCGGCGTAGTCACCATCACGATACAGTCGGTATCGGCCATGGACCTCGGCCCAGGTTTCCGAGAGGAGTTTTATTTCGAGATCCTCGAAGGCCAGTCGGCCCATCGCTTCTTTGTTTGGATAGCGTTTCAGATACCTTTGCCGGGTCGCCTCCCAGCCGCGTTGGACTGTGCCTCCGGATGAAAACCGAAGCGCTTCCGACTTCACATAAGTTTCCATGAAAGCAGGAATATCTCCTTGGTTCCACTGGGTTGCTTGGGTTTCGAGGATATTGCGGATGGATCCGATGTGCGATTCCGAAGAAGGAATTTGGGGTGAACATCCATGTCCTGCTAGGAGTATTGCGAGGAGCCCGGATAGGGGGAGCGTAAGTGGGGTGGCTTTCATCGTTTCAGTCTTGGCGGGTATTGTGGGACAAGAAAAGCGAATCCCGTAGATGGCAGCTATCATTCTCACAGTCTTGACAGAAGAGCGAATCGGAAATGTGATGCCGTTTCCCTTGCGGGTGAATTCACCCATCGTCTTTAACCCTAATTTGCGACAAATGAGACGGCTCTTCTTTCTAAAATACCTGATTATCCTAGCAATCGGTTGCCTCACCGCTTCGCTTTTGTTTGGCGCGGTTCTTGAAGATTCGGAGACCTGGAAGCAGTTCCGGGGGAATAATGCGACAGCGATCGCGGCGGGACAGAAGGTCCCGGTGAATCTGGGCAAGGAGACGCTGCGTTGGTCCGTGAACCTTTCGGGTCCCGGATCGAGCTCACCGGTCATCTGGGGAGAGCGTCTGTTTGTGACCTCCGAAAATCGTGATGCGGGGCAGGTCGAACTCTATTGCCTGAATGCGAAATCGGGTAAGCCATTCTGGTCCAAGAAAATTACCACCGGAACTTACCATGTTCACAATTTCAACAATCTCGCATCGGGAACGCCTTGCATAACAGAAGAGCATGTCGTTCTCGGCTGGTATGATACGGCGACAAAGCATGCGATGGTGACGGCGTATTCACACGAAGGAGATGCCCTGTGGACCCAGGATTTGGGTCAATTCGATAGCCAGCATGGCGTGAGCTTCAATCCGATTGCGATGGACGATCGGGTCATTGTGGGAAACCTGCATATGGGAGGTGGGACGGTGGTCGCCTACAGCCTGGCGGACGGGTCTTTGTTGTGGAGTCGCACCAATCCGGTGGGGGCAAAAACGTCCTACGCAGCGCCTCTGATCCGCGCGTTGCCCGGCTCGGATGCCAAGGAGGTGGTCCTTGCAGGCGAGCTGTTTGGCATGGTCGGCGTTGATTTTGAAACGGGTCAGGAGAATTGGAGTTTGCCGGATGCCTTCAATCACCGGACGATCACTTCGCCCATAATCGTGAAAGACGATCCCGTAACGGGAGAGGTTCTCGTTGCCGCAGGAAACAAGAACAATGTCTACTTCGCGGTGAAGATGCCCCAGATTTCGAATGGCCAGAGAGTTTCAGAGCCGGAGAAAGTGTGGTCGATGAAAAGTCGTGCGCCCTATGTTCCCACGCCGGTAGTCGTGGGCGACGTCGTTTATGCGCTGCACGATGGCGGGACGCTTTCTGCTCTGAATTCCTCAACAGGGAAACCGTACTGGCAAGGGAAGCTCTTGGGCAATTTTTACGCTTCGCCTGTTCTAGTCGACGAGAAACTATACTGCCTTTCCCGTGAAGGCGACATGTGGGTCGTGCAGACGGGCAACGAATTCAAACTGTTGCAAACATCCAGCCTGAATCCGCCAGAAGATGTCACTTTTTGCGATGCGACTCCGGCGGTAGCGCATAATCGCTTGTATGTTCGGCTAGGATCCCGTTTGGATTGCTATTGAGAATGGCAAAGCCAAAAATTTTTCTAACCCGGGAGCTCCTTCCGGCAAGCATCCGTTATCTGGAAGAGCATTCAGATTTAGAATACAATCGAAAAGACCGTAGCCTGACCGAGGAGGAAATAATCGCGGGGATTCAAGGCAAGGACGGTCTCTTGGCCATGGCGTCAGACCCCATATCAGCCGCGATTATCAATGCGAATCCTTCCCTGAAGGTGATCGCGAATTTTGGGGTTGGCTATGACAAGATAGACCTGGCGGCGGCGACCGCGCGTAAACTGCCCGTTACGAATACGCCCGATGTGGTGACCAATGCCACGGCGGATATGGCGTGGGCCCTTTTGATGGCTGCAGGGCGTCGAATTGCTGAGGGAGATCGTTACGTTCGAGCACGTAAATGGGTCACCAATAACCACAAACTAATGCTGGGACTCGATATCGCTGGATCCACGATCGGACTCTTGGGACTAGGGCGTATTGGAAAAGCCATGATTCCGCGCGCCAAGGGTTTTGGGATGGATGTTATCTATTGGAATCGTACGCGATTGAGTACGGATGAGGAAGCGTCGTTAGGAATTCGTTATGTGGAGAAGGACGCGCTCTTTTCGACCGCAGATTTTGTCTCTTTGCATGTGGCTCTGAATACGGGAACGAGGCATCTGGTCGGCGCCCGGGAGCTCGCTATTATGAAGCCGACTGCTTATTTGGTCAATACC
>JAUHWE010000562.1 GCA_030424825.1 Verrucomicrobiia bacterium | reverse complement strand
TGCCCGCGGTGTTGGCGATCGTGTTGAGAGTAAGGATGGCGGAGATGGTGTTGGAGAGGTCTACTTTGAGATTCTCCAGTTTCTTTCCTTTTTTGGGTCGCTTATTTTTCAGGTTTTCGATCTCAGCAACCGTCGTGCTCAAAATGAGGGACTCCATCATGGAGCAGTAAAACGATGCCCCTATCGTGAAGGCGACAGCTCCAATAAAGGCTACAAGCATCGGTTTGCAGGTGTCCTGACCAGCTCACTTTCACCCCGAAGCGTATTAACGGGTGTGCTGTTCAATGGATCGTATACGTGACGACTCTCAAAGTCTCTCATTTATAATAGGGGTAATCTGATAATCGAAGCTTTCGAAAAGGCAAGCGTCCAACGCCGTTCGGCATTTCTTGTCCCAATTGCCTCCCCAAAGCTACTCGTATCAGGACTCACTTCGACCACAGGCAGTCGTTGGCAATCCGCCAAGGACCATCGCTGGCTGCGGCTTGGGCTATTGTTCTCTGAAATTTTCCAATTTTCTATGAACTTCTTCACTGAGACCTTCTTTATACTCAATTAATTGGTCGCGAAGGGCATCATTGGCGGTGGAAAGGATCTGGACCGCGAGAAGACCGGCGTTTTTCGCTCCGTTAAGGGCAACGGTAGCTACCGGGACGCCACCTGGCATTTGGAGAATCGAGAGTACGGAATCCCAGCCATCGATAGAATTCGAAGACTTTACCGGCACGCCTATAACGGGTAGTGGAGAAATCGCAGCGGCCATGCCAGGAAGGTGAGCGGCTCCTCCAGCGCCGGCGATAATAACTTTTATCCCCCTTTCGTGGGCAGACTTTGAATACGAATAGAGCCTGTCAGGGGTTCGGTGCGCGGACACTATGGTCATTTCAAAAGGTATCGCGAAGGATTCCAGAATATCTGCAGCCTGTTGCATTACATTCAGATCGGAGTCTGAACCCATTATGATGCTTACTAGTGGCTCTTCCATGATGTTACTTTCAGTTTGCTTTTGACGGTTTGCGCTTTCGCTTTCGCCTCTTCTAGGGTCGGGGCAAGGATCGTTATATGGCCCATTTTCCGAAATGGCTTTGTGGTCTTTTTCCCGTAGAGGTGGACTTTCACCCCCTCTTCCTCCATGCATTGTGAGAGTCCTTCGTATTTTACAGGACCTTCCACACCCGGTTCTCCAAGAAGATTGATCATGGCAGAGGGCATCTTTATGTGAGTACTTCCTAGTGGAAAACCAAAAATGGCTCGAAGGAGTTGCTCGTATTGAGAGGTGACAATACTTTCGATCGTGTGGTGCCCACTGTTATGCGGACGAGGAGCGACTTCGTTTACCCAAAGCTTATTGCTGGCGTCTACAAACATTTCGATGGCCAGCAGTCCAGTCAGTTTTAGCGAGTCGATTACGTGAGAGGCGATGGTAGCTGCTTCATTCTGTATGTCTGAATCGATTCGGGACGGGCAAACAAGTAGCTCAACGAGATTGGCTTGTTCGTTGAATTCCATTTCCGCAACGGGGAAACACTTTACCTCGCCTTGTGGATTGCGAGCCGCGATAACGGATATTTCCGATTGAATGGGCACGAGGTCTTCCACCACAGAGGGAGCATCAAAGATCTTCTCGAAGTCTGCCTGGGACTTGATAATCGAAACCCCTCGACCATCGTATCCTCCTGTCCTCAGTTTCTGTACAAATGGAAACGAAAGGGACCCTGCGTTTATTGCCTCTTCGATCTCAGTCTTGTTGGTAAATAGCGTATAGCTGGAAGTTGGGATGTCGTGATCGGAAAAAAACGACTTCTGGAGGCCCTTGTCCTGTATTACTTCAAGGGCTTCTGGTTCGGGCAATACAGGGTGCCCCTCGAGAACCAGTTTTTTGAGAGCATCGGTGTTTATCGCTTCTAGTTCGTAGGTCACCATGTCAACCTGCTGACCAAATTGATAGACGTCGTCGAAGTTCAGCGGGTCTCCTACGATGACCTCTGTGCTGCAGGGTGCTGCGGGACAATGAAGATCCTTATCAAGGATGTAGGTTTTAACGTCCCAGTTGCTCGCGGCGAGTGAGAGCATTTTTCCGAGCTGTCCACCAGCGATAATTCCCAACTTGAATTGCGAAGTGACAAGTTTTTCCATGACTCAGTAGATGAGAGGAATTCTGCGGTTAAGGGTCGCGAACGGCATGAGAAAAGGGAATGTATTCGCCCGTCTTCCGTGTCCAACCTTTTTAGCCCGACGCACAGAGAAGAGGAATCGCGTGGGAAGTGTGATAGGAATCAACTAGAGAAGCTCGTTGGTAGATTAAATGTCTCTTCTTGATCCCTGAGGAGCTACCACTTAATTTCTAGAAGTGAGTTTTATCCTATCCCTCGATCAAGGCACTACCAGTTCCCGAGCCATCCTCTTTGACAAGGATTCGAAGATCGTCGGAGTTGGCCAGCATGAGTTTGAGCAGATCTTCCCGAAACCGGGTTGGGTTGAGCATGATGCCACAGCTATCTGGGAGACTCAGCTAAAATCGGTAGAGGACGCTCTAAAAGCGGCATTCGTTTCTTGGAAGGACATCGCAGCCATTGGCATAACGAACCAACGCGAAACGGTTGTGCTTTGGAATAAGGAAACGGGACAACCCGTGGCGAACGCCATCGTTTGGCAGGATCGGCGCACCGCTGACTACTGTAATCAATTGAAAAAAGAGGATCGGGAACCCTACATACAGAAAAAGACGGGACTCTTTTTGGACCCTTATTTTTCAGCCACTAAAATTAAGTGGTTGTTGGATGAGTATCCGGAAGCAGTTGAACTAGCGAACGAAGACAAATTGGCGATTGGCACGATCGATACCTGGCTTGTCTGGAATCTCTCAGGAGGGAAGGCCCATATCACGGACGTCTCCAACGCGAGTCGTACCCTCTTGATGAATCTCGAAACGCAGGAATGGGATAGCGAGCTTTTGGAGCTGTTCCAGATCCCTCGATCCGCGTTGCCAGATATTGTGGATTCAAGCGGTTCTCTCGCTGATTCGTCACCCAGTGTGACGGAGCGGTCGATTCCCATTGCAGGAATCGCCGGCGACCAACAGGCCGCTCTGTTCGGTCAAGTTTGTTTTGAGCCTGGCATGGTGAAAAATACGTACGGTACGGGCTGTTTTCTTCTGATGAATGTGGGGACAAAACCGGTTCATTCGGAAAACAAACTGCTCTCTACCGTGGCCTGGAGAATCGACGGAGTTACCGAATACGCTTTAGAGGGGAGCGTATTTATTGGAGGGGCCTTGATTCAATGGCTGCGAGATGGGCTTGAGATGATCGACTCCGCCGCTGAAGTGGAATCCCTTGCCGCGCAAGTGGAAGATTCGGGTGGGGTAACGATTATCCCGGCGTTTTCAGGATTGGGCGCCCCTTATTGGGATCCCTATGCCAGAGGGGCCATTCTGGGCCTAACCCGCGGGAGCTCCCGAGCACACATCGCCCGGGCGGCCCTGGAAGGGATCGCTTTTCAAGTCGCTGACGTGGCCTCAGCCATGGAGGAGGATTCCGGCCGAAAACTCGAAACGTTGCAGGCCGATGGAGGCGCGTCCGCAAACAAGATTCTCATGCAGACCCAGGCCGATTTACTCGGCGTTCCGGTCCGGTGTTCCCGGATTGCGGAAACGACCGCATTAGGGGCTGCGTATCTGGCCGGTTTGGCGGTTGGCTTTTGGAAATCCAAGTCGGAGCTCGCCGCAGGATGGTCCGAGAGCCGCCGTTTTGAGCCAGGATCGAGCCCAAAGGATCGGAAGGAGAAGATGCTTGGCTGGCGAAGGAACGTTGCTCGCGTACA
>JAUHWE010000561.1 GCA_030424825.1 Verrucomicrobiia bacterium | reverse complement strand
CAAGACGTCGCAGTCGACCCAGAGCGTGTAGCCAGGGAGCTTTTTCAAATCCATCACCGCCCTCAATGAACGTCCGATCAAGCGCTGGATCTCCACTGAACGCCCGTCGAGACGCCCCTTCGACGAATCGCGCTGCTTGCGATCATGAGTACTGTACGGCAGCATTGAATACTCTGCAGTGAGCCAGCCCCCCTCAACATTTTGGGCCCGCATCCATCCGGGAACTCTCTTTTCCAGCGTCGCTCCGCAAATCACTTTCGTGTTTCCAAACGAGACCAGGACAGATCCTGTCGCGTTTGGCGCAAAATTAGCCTCGAAGGAAATCGGGCGAAGCGCGTCTTTTTCTCTACCATCCGGTCGGGAGAATGCAGTCATGCGGCGATCAGAACCCCTCCCCCCCATACGAGCAAGGAGTTTGTTCGACAATCGCCCCGCAATCGTCAATATCCTCTCCCTACTATGGCAACCCGACGAATTTCACTCTCTACAGTCGCCACAATTGCTGCCTTGGCGATTTGCCAAGCCCTCAACGCCGCCGGCTCTCTCGCTTGGGAGCAGACAAACATCTCCGTCGATGCGGTTTTTGGGCAAGAGGAAGTCAACGCCTACTACACCTTCACCAATAACAGTGACGGGCCCATTACCATTTCAAAAACGACCGCTTCCTGCGGCTGCACCGTGCCATCCCTGGAGAAAGACACCTACGCCCCGGGCGAGTCAGGAAAACTTCTTGCGACCTTCGATATCGGAAACCGAGTCGGCAAACAGCATAAGGAGATCACGGTCGAGACCCAGGAAGGCGATGAAAGCCAATCCTATACGCTCACGCTAAACGTCGACATCCCCCAGCTTATCCAACTCAAGCGTCGGGCGCTCCTCTGGAAAGTCGGAGACGCTCCCGACACGAAAGACTGCGAGATCATCATCCATTCGAGCCATCCCATGACTATCGATGACGTCGTCATCAAAAACAACGAGAAGGTTGAGTCGAAATTCATTTTCGAAATCGAGGAGATCGAGCCCGGTCATAAATACCTTCTCAAGATCACCCCCAAGAGCCTTGACGAGAAAGTCCGCGAGACCTGCTACCTCGCGAGCCCCGACGACAAAGAGAAAAGCCTCCAGAATTTCCCCATCTACGCCTGGGTCCGGTAGCGATAAAGGCAGCTCATACAACCTGCCGGCTTATCGCAACCCATTGACGCATCTATCGATCAAGTCGGCGAGATTAGCCTACGGTAATCCCAATCCTGTAGGGCACTGCGGCATAGCGCGAGCGCTAGCCCTACCCGTAGATTTCGGATACGACGCTTCTCTTTGCGGCATGCTAGGACAGCTCAATGCAAATATCTCAAGTTTAGCATTTAAAAAATCCGAGTTATCCGTGGGAATGAGATTCTAGATCGCCTCCTTTCTTTCGACCCTCTCAATACTCTAAATTTCTCAACCCAATGACTTTCAAACACGCCCTGTTCTTCCTCTTTGTTTGCTCGACCACCTTTGCCGATGACCGACCGCTTGCGGTGAGCTCGCCGAAACCGAATATCATTCTCATCATGACCGACGATCAGGGCTACGGGGACCTGTCCTCAATGGGCAACACGGTACTCGATACGCCACATATCGACTCGCTCGCTCGACAAGGGGCCGCGGTGGACACCTTCTATGTGAGCCCAGTCTGCTCACCCACTCGCGCTTCGCTCATGACGGGCCGCTACAATTACCGCACCCGGCTGGTAGATACTTTTAAGGGTCGCTCCATGATGGAGCCGGAGGAGTACACGATTGCCGAGGCATTGAGCGAATCCGGTTACAGAACTGGAATCTACGGGAAATGGCACCTGGGTGACAACTATCCCATGCGACCCACGGATCAGGGATTCGACGAGTCTCTCATCCACCTAGGAGGCGGACTCGGCCAGCCATCTGAACCTCGGGAAAACAATCGGCGCTACACCAATCCGATCCTCTTCTACAACAATCAGCAGATTCAAACCTACGGTTACTGCACAGATGTCTATTTTGACGGCGCTATCAGTTTCATCGACAAATCCCTCAAGGCGGAACGACCCTTTTTTACTTATATCGCCACCAATGCGCCCCACAGCCCTTACCATGATGTCCCTGAAGCCTTGTATCAGAAATACAAGAACCGGGATCTGAGTCCTATCTTGCTCGGAAATGACAAGGATTCGGATACCGTAGCGCGTGTTTTCGCCATGAACGAAAATATAGATCAGAACGTCGGTAAACTTCTAGCTCATCTCGAGAAACGTCAGATCGCCGAAAACACCATTGTCATCTTCATGGTCGACAATGGACCCAACACGCGACGTTACGTAGCGAATTCACGTGGAAAGAAGAACGAGGTGCACGACGGCGGCATACGCTCTCCCTTCTACATTCGCTGGCCTGCTCAACTCCCAGCAGGAACCAGAGTCAGTCAGATCGCCGCCCATATCGACGTAATGCCCACTCTGCTCGAAGCCGCCCAAGCCTCTCTTCCCCATGATCACCCTTTCGACGGGCGCAGCATCCTTCCCTTGCTGAAAGGCGATCCGGTTAATTGGCCGGATCGCAGTCTGATATTGCAAATTCATAGGGGTGACGAACCCATCCCGCTCCATCACATTGCCGTTCGTGAACAGCGCTGGAAACTCGTACATCCTACCGGATTCAGCAATAGCAGCATGCCTCCCGATGTGCCCCTGGAGCTTTACGACATGGAAAGCGATCCCGGTGAAACGAAAAACCTTTTCGAGGCACGTCCTGAAATCGCCAAGAGACTCATGCAAACTTACGACCGTTGGTTCGCAGATGTTTCCAATACTCGACCCAACAATTACGTTCCACCCCGTATTGTATTGGGTACTGAATACGAAACGAGTACTACGCTCTCTGCTCAAGATCGTCGCGAAACCAAATCGGGTGGAGAATGGCTACTGCGATTCATGGGCAAACGCCAGTATGATGTAGAATTCCTCTGGAAAGAACCTGTTACCGATCTCCAACTCGAGCTAACGATCGGAGATGTCCAAGAAACGCTGACAATCGACTCGACTACAGACACTGCTCGTATCCAGAAATTAAGAATACCGCCAGGGGACGCCTCCCTTTCCACTCGTATCCTCAAAGGCAATAAGAAAAGCGATCCCTACCATATCATTCTGCATCGACGGTAAGATCAGGGGCTTTTATGCCTAAGAATGCGTTTAGAAACGAGTTCACGTTAAATTTATCGTAGGGCCTTCGCTTGCGGAGTGCCGCGTTGTTCAATCAAACGTATTCTCCTGCACTGCGGCATTGCGCAAGCGCAAGCCCTACGTTTCGGGCTCAATTAGGGCTGGCCCTTCGTGCCCTCACCCTCCCTTCTGTGGAAATCCAACCTCGAATCCCGCACAAGCGGTTTATGCAATTCGCCGCAAGCGACGCCCCTACATTCTACAATCGCTTTGCGACAACCAGCCAGTCCCAGGTTGCGAATTGGGAATCGCCCTGAGGGGGATACTTGACCTTTCGGATCTCCACCATCTCGAAACGTCGGGCTTGAACCATGGACTCCACTTCCTCTTTTAGGTAGTGTTTGGTCCGCACCCCATCCAATTGCAGCACGCCCATCCTCATGTCCGATGTTGTCGCCTTTTCATCAATACAATTTCGAACCGCGCCGGTCGTCGATTCCCCGTCGTTAATGCGTGATAGAACACGATGGAAATACTCCATCTGAAAAGACTCGTAGGAGGGGACCACTAGCAAAAGGGTTCCCCCTGAGGCCACTTGATTGGCTACGTTCCACCAAGCTCGCATACGCATATCCAGTGA
>JAUHWE010000560.1 GCA_030424825.1 Verrucomicrobiia bacterium | reverse complement strand
TCACGCTGACGCGCTTCTGTAGTGGGGACCATGGCCTTCTTTCCGTATTTCGTTCCTTCCTTAAAGGTGGTCTCTACAGGCGGGTACATCTTTTTAAACTCAGGTGGCGCCTGAATGGTTCCTCGGATTTTGGGATCGAGGGAGGATGAATTGTGCGGGGCGTTAAAGGGCACATAGAGAAAGAAAGGCTCGTCATCCGATCGATCTTCTAGAAAGCGCAGCGCTTCTCGCTCGAACAAATAGGTCGCATAAGTCCCGCGATCCTCTTCAGTCCTCATATTGTCTCGAAACATGCTGTGCACCCCGTATCGCTCGTGCGTATAGTAGTCGATCCCCGTGTTTACGAGTCCGTAGAATGAGTCAAATCCTCGTGCCAGAGGCAGAAAACGCTTGCTGATGCCGAGATCCCATTTCCCGAAAATGCCTGAAACGTATCCTTGAGACTTAAGCATTTGGGGTATTAGAATTTCCCTGACATCCATCCCTCCGATTCGCTCCCAGGTTACTGCGTACTCGTCATCGCCGTACTTGTACCCATAATCCGGAGCCTCATTCCGAATCATATCATAGATTCCGTTACGCTGCGGATAGCGTCCTGTTAAAAAGGCCCCGCGAGATGGGGTACAGGCGGGCCAGGCGACATAGAAGCTCGTCAGGCGAGTCCCCTCTCGGGCGATACGGTCCAAATTGGGTGTAATGATCTCGCTGTTGAGCAGTCCAAGGTCATTGTAGCCCTGATCGTCCGATACGATGAGCAGTACATTTGGCTTTTCAGATTGGGCAGAGACACCAGCGACCAATAGCGACGCCAACCCTATGCAAAATGTTTTTCCCGCCAGCATTACAAATGCTTCAGCCGGATGTTGCGCCAACGGACTTTCTGACCGATCTTTTCTTTGTTTTTACCGATACCGTGAAGCTGGAGCGCAATATAGCCAGAAGCTTGGTCATCATCATGCACATCGGCCACCGGGACGCCGTTTAGCCAAGTTTGAAAGTGGTCGCCATTCGCTATGATGCGAAAGTGATTCCACTCCCCTGCCTTGAAGGCCTTCTTTGCGGCTTCGTCTTCTCCTGGAGTATGCAGAAATCCCCGCGCCCCTTCCTCATAGAGCGTGCCACTCCAACCCCTATCGGTTGGGTCAATTTCAATCTGGTATCCCCAAAATCGCCCTTTTTCCCAAACGCGCTCTCGAACATTCTTCGATCCATCCTCATTGAAGGTGCCACCCCAACGAATCGTCGTCGTTTCCTTATCGTAAACATGGCTTCGAATCTGGATTCCCGAGTTTAGGAGCGGATCGATCTTGAACTCCACTTCCAACTCGAAATCGCCGTACATTTCTTCTGTTGCCAGAAAGCTGTTGGGAAGGACTGGTGCCGCTTCACCCACAATGGCTCCATCTTCAACGTAGAATTTTCCCCCACCAAAATTTTGCCAACCGTCTAAACTCTGGCCGTCAAACAATTCAACGACGTCAGTTTTTGTTGAGGGGCTGCACGAAGCTAAAAGCAGAATGGGAAGGCACAAAAAAGACCGTTTGGAACAAAGGAGTATTTTCATAAAAAAACGTTTGAGTTAATTTTTGCGAGAATCACAAAACCGGAATCAGATCACCACTAGAACAGCTTCTCCTGAGAATGCAATAGACGAGCTCAAGTTCCACAAAGAAAATTTGCCGTAGAAGATTCCGCTAATACTACGAGTAATTTCTGTATTTGGTATTTAATGATTCGCGATTGAAGGCAGTTTATTCACGAAACCGGCTCCGGTTCGTTTGAGCTCATCAATCGCCAATTTTCGGTACCGACGCAGCACTTTCGAATAAGCCGGATTTTCCGCCAAATTGCTCAGCTCCTGCGAATCGCTCACCACATCATAAAGCTCCTCAGCTTCCCCTTCGATCAAAGTTCGAATATACTTATACCTGCCTTGACTAAGTAGCACATACCAAGGAACACCGGGCCCGTGGTACAGATCGGGATCCCCTTTTGGAGGAATGGTATCCGTATCGGAACCGTATTGCTTCGCAGTGTGGACTAGCATCGATGGCTTGCCCCATGGAGCGTCAGGGTCTCTCAATAATGGCCCTAGGTCGTATCCATGCATTTCCCATGGAGCTTTCAGCCCCGTAAGCGAAAACAAGGTAACGGGTATGTCCACTGCCGTAACCGGTTCGGTCACAACGGTTCCTTGGCTAAGACTTTTCGAAGCAATCCCTTCCGGCAAGCGAAAGATCAGCGGCGCAGCGATATTGGCCCGATAGGGAGCAACCTTCGACTTGGAACCGTGCTGGCCCCACCCAAACCCTTGGTCCGACGTGAAGATGATGATTGTATTCTCATCCTGGCCGCTTTCCTGTAGCGCCTCTAGCAGCCGCCCCACACCTTCGTCAATGGCGAGTACACCTTGCTGGTACTGCCGTATCCAGTCTTTCAAAGGTCGCCCTGGAAGGTCCTGCATTCCAACTGGGACGGGACCCGCCCGCCCCTTTTCAACGGGCTCCCCATTGGGACCCGGCTTCCAGAACTCCATTTGATTCATATATTCCGGCTTTCCTGGCCGAGGGGGATAGACATCGGGAATCTTTGGGGTCGTCACGTCATCATAGGCTTCCAGATGTCGATCTGCGGGAGTGAACGGGGCATGCACCCCGCCATAGCAAAGCCAAAGATACCAAGGCTTTCCGGACTCAGGCCCTCTTTTCGTGATAAAATCCACCGCCCAATCCGTGTATTTGTCCGTTGTATACTCCTTGACCAATACGGCTTCTTTTCCATCAAACTCAATGAGTTGATCAAAATAGTAATTGGGCGAGTTATCCGGATATTTGGGTCGATTCCAGACAATCTGATGGTCCCAATCGCGACCGAATCCAGAATCCACTCCCGTATGCCATTTTCCAATTTGGGCGGTGTAGTAGCCCTGTTTGCGAAAAGACTCCGTCCAAAACGGGCATTCTTCAGGATCGTAAACATTCATTGGATTCGGACCGGTCATTCTAAGGGACTCCACCTTATGTTGCTGAAGTCCGGTGAGAATGGATGCTCGAGAAGCCATGCACCATGACCCGATATTCGCTCGAGTAAAACGAATCCCTTCGGCGGCGAGACGATCAATATTCGGCGTATCCACCCAATGGTACGCGTCTTCGTACGCACTCACAGTCCGAGTAGACTGATCATCTGTGTAGATGAAGAGGATATTGGGTTTGTCAGCCGCAATAGCCAGAATGCTAATCGTCCATCCAAGGGTAAGTGATTTAATGTGTAACTTCATGAATATCGCCCTGTCATTTAAACTTAAGCTTCTGCCTACTTTCAGAGCATTGTACGGGATTTAGAAACCAAACTCAGCAACAATATCAGAAAACCGAGGTGCGGGGAAATCCAATCGTTTAACTCAGTAGCTGCAATCAAATAAACGGAATCCTCGCCAAAGCGTTTGGGGAACGACCATGAGCCATCAAAGCCATCATTGACCTCAAACAAAGATCACACACTGTCATTAAGAAATCGCCTTTCCCAAATATGATTCTCTTCAAGAACCCTCTTGCATTCATTATTTTCTCGTCGTTCTGCTGCGGGATCCAAGCACAACCCAGTAAGCCGCTAAATGTACTGTTTATCGCGTCCGACGACTTGACGCAATCCATCGCTTGTTACGGAGATCCGATCGCTGTCACACCCAACCTCGATCGGCTATCGGACATGGGAGTGCGTTTTGACAACGCCTATTGCCAGATCCCCCTTTGCAATCCAACCCGAGCATCGCTTTTAACCGGCCTGAGGCCCGACACGCTGAAGGTGTACGATCTTGGCAGAC
>JAUHWE010000559.1 GCA_030424825.1 Verrucomicrobiia bacterium | reverse complement strand
CTTTCAATGGCATGTCGATGCCTTCTCCGCCCGGATCTGCGGGGCCTCCATGTGCAACTTTTGATTCGGGAGGCAAAGCGCGACCGTTGGGATCTCGTTTCATGTTGAAAGCCCGTTGCTCAAATTCGCGAATACGGTCCAGGTGGTCCGCGACCCGACGCTTCGAAACGGATCCCAGCGGTGAACGCTCCCCCGTGTAGTACTTGTAGTGGCCGACCACCGAATCCAGCACACTGCGCTTGAGATGCCGCTCCCGGGCGCTGGAGTCATCCAGCAAGGAAACGGAGCCAAAGACACGCTCAAACAATTCACGCGGCTTCTCCTGCATCGTCGCGGCGACGGTACCATCAAAGTTGTAGCTGTGGACATACCGGCTGACTCGACTGCGACGGAAGAAGGTACCGCCTATCAACGTAGAAACCATCCCATCCGGAAGCCCGTCTGGATAATGAGCTCTCCGAATGACCTGGTCGATCGAAGGACCGCCTGATTTCGCCTCACCATCCGGCGGTTCTGCGGTAAAGGCCGCGGACGCTCCATCAAAGTGGGCGTTGATTCCCGACTCGTCGCAGCGAACGTGATCCACATTTCGCATTATCAAAAGCTTGTCTCCCAATGACTTAAGCGGTTCCAGGACCCCATCGAATCCCTCATTTTGCAAGGGAGCGGGAATGCCTAGGCCAAAAAACACATTGAATGATCGCGTGGGGACCGCATTTGAGATGGCCGTATTTCGGACAGCAGCGGACGCCGACGTGAGCATCATTTCCTCCAGGAAGGGCAATCCAATCGCGACCGTCCCCAATCCTTTGAGCATTTCACGGCGGTTCAATTTTTGATAATTCATGGCGGGTAAGAATGAAAACGGTAGATTTCTAAGTTGTAATTATAGTAGATAGTCTAATCAGGGCGTGATTTCAAGCGGTTTGAATTTTCAAAACAACCTTACGCGATCCTTCGCATCGCGATGATCGCAATGGGAGCGCCCCGGGCAGTCGCTTTTATAGCGATACGTAGCCATCACGACTTTTTTCGAATCAGTTCGCTGGTGGCGATCGACGAGATCAGACTCTGGTAAGTGCCTCCTTCCTCCCTCGCCTTTTCGTGGATCTGTTTGACTTCGCTGGCATCGCGTGCCCCCAAAGGACGGCCCATAACGAACTGGACCAGCTTCCAAGTTATCGTTTCCGCAACTCGATCGCTGCTGGCCAGCAAGTCCATCAGTTCGGCTGAGGTCTTATAGCTCTGAGGTTTCGCAGCGCCGGGAAACAGAAGTTCGCCATCCTGCCGTAACTTATTTCCAAATACATCTCGTTTATAATAGGAACCCAGGCCATCAAATCGCTCCAGCCCATACGCCAGCGGCTCAAATTTCTCGTGGCACCCCCCGCAGGACCGGTTCGCCACTCGCTCTTCCGCAATCACTCGCTGAGATTGGCCGGGGCTTGAAGGTATCGGTGTCGTGTCCAGACAGGGCGGCGGGTCCTTTACTGTCCCCCTCAGCAGGTCGCGCAGGACAAAGAGACCACGAGTTACCATAGAGGCATCGTCGCCTCCCATCGTCAAAACGCTCCCATGTGTCAACAATCCCCCACGGGCTGGATTGGAAGACAGATCGTAACGAACCATTTCTCCTGCCTCAACCTCCTTTTGGCTCTTCTTGAGACCGTAGTGTTCCGCCAACTTCGGCGTGACGAATGTGTTTTGGACATTAAGCAATTCGGCCAACGTGCGCCTGTCCTCCCAGACCAGCGCTTTAAATACTGCTAGCGTTTCCGCCCTCATATCTTCCGCCAGGTCCGGATCCCAGTCAGGAAACTTTTTCGAACTCGGGCGAAGGCTATCGAGTCTCCCCAAGTCGAGCCACTCGTAGGCGAATTGCAGGGACCGGTCTACCGCTCGAGGATCTGAAAGGAGGCGGGCAACTTGCGTTTCCAGATTCTCCCTTTCCAGCAATTGATCTTCTTCCGCCAAATCCAAAAGCTTTTCGTCTGGCGGCCCACCCCAAATTCCATAGCTCAACCGCGACGCCAGCTCGTATCCATCGATTGGAACGCTTTTGCCATCGGATCCCTGTTTCTCGATTCGATAGATGAATCTCGGGGACTGTAGCATCGCCTCGACCAGGTAACCCACCGCTTCGTCCAGCGTTCCCCCGGAGCTCGCTACAGTTGTGGAAATGCCGCGGAACAATATAACCTCCTCCTCCGTAAGTGGGCCGCGAAGGAGCCACTGGCCCATTCCCTCAATCAGCTTGCCCATATCCTTGTCGGTAAACTTCGGTTTCTCGTGAAACCGCAGTGCGAAGGCTTTTGTGTCCATTTGCTCGACAATATGGGACGCTAATTGTGAATAGGCATTCACGTGACCCATGTCGACATTGAGGTTGTAGGCCGTATTGCTAAATCCATCCGCCCTGAGGTCTGGAGGCAGAAGTTCGTGGGCCGTTTCAGAAATATCGACTCCTACCGTACTGCGAACGGTTTCGATGTATTCAGAAATCGTTAGGCGCCTAATCCATTGTTCGCCCCCTCCTTCGTTTTCGTAGGTAGCCGGATCGATCCAGTCCACGGTCCAAACAGCCCCTTCGTCTATCCAGCGTTTCAGCAAATCCTTCTCCCGTCGCGAAAGTGGAGGACGGTCCTCAGGCATATCGTCGGACTCCACCAATTCCCAAAGCTCGCTTTCACTCCCATGACCTGGTTCGATTGCCTTTCCACTGTCTCCCCCCTTAAACGCGGCCGCTTTTCGCGAGAGATCCAACGCCCCCTCTTTCCGGCTGGTATCGTGACACTCCAGGCAATGCTTGGCGAGAAGTGGGGCGATCTCGAATTCGAACAATGCCTCTCCTTGCAAATGCTCTGCGGAATCTGCATTCCCAGACCAACCCTCCGGCAGGCGGCCCCCTTGTTTCACCCATTCAATCAAGGTGTCTCGTTCCGCTTCGGAAAGACGCTCAAATATCGGCTGCACATCCTCGCTAAAATCGACCGAGTTCGACTGCGCTTCCGCAGAAACCATCACTATCGTGGCAAGCGAAAAGGCCAACCAGCAGAACAATCCAGAGTATTGGGTGGGGGTAAAATTCATCAGAAACGTTGATCATGACTCCTTCGAATTCGACTCGTCAAGAACGATACGTTTTGCGAACCGCAGGAAAGGTTGGGTTGCGTATCCTTGAGCAGCCGCATGGTTCAATAGGATTCTCGATTGTCTAGGGATAGTCACCCTGCCTTGAAATCGCCCCAAGCCACCCATCCAACCAAATCCGTAGGAGCGGTTTCACACCGCGATTCCTGTCCAAAAATAATCGCAAAATAAAGCATCCCCGGGGCAAGCCCCGAGGTATTTAAGGTAGCGGGCGATCTCCGAGCGCCCACCCGATAGATACACCAATGGGCGCTCGGAGATCGCCCGCTACCAATGTCAGCAACGAAGCCACCGACGCATTCGACAAGCTCATGGCAAGCAGGTCGGGGTCTGCGACAAGCTTCGAGGTATTTACCCGAAGGGAAATAAAGCCTACTCAAACCAGTCGAGTACACACCCACCCAATCTTCGAGATCGCAATCGTAGGGCTGGCGCTCGCGCCATGCCGCGTAAGTTGCCGATGATCTCAACACGCGGCGCAGCGCAAGCGCTGGCCCTACAAAGAGCCACTCATCCAATCAAATTCGTAGGAGCGGTTTTACACCGCGATTCCAGTCCAAAAATGATCGCAAATAAGGCATCCCCGGGGCAAGCCCCGAGGTATTTTAAGGTAGCGGGCGATCTCCGAGCGCCCATTGGTGTATCTATCGGGTGGGCGCTCGGAGATACACCAATGGG
>JAUHWE010000558.1 GCA_030424825.1 Verrucomicrobiia bacterium | reverse complement strand
CTGGCGGCAACGGCCTGAACCCGACTGGAAAATTCCTGGTAGGGACCATCCCCTTCGAGCCCCGCGTCCTGAGGGCAGAGTCCCAGCATCACGGACAAGTGGGCGCCCGCAGAATTGCCAGTAGCTCCAATGCGATTGGGATCCACGTTGTATTCCCCAGCATGGGCTCTCAACCAACGGACAGCGTTCTTAACATCCTCCACACAATGGTCGATGGCCGTGGAGTCGTTTGTTAGCAACCGGTAGTTGACCGTGATGCACACGTATCCTTTGGCGGCGTAGGAAAGAGTGGGATTCAGAAAGGACGGCGCTCGCTTGTCGCCGTTGCGCCAACCTCCTCCATGGATGAACACGATGGCGGGTCGAGGTTTGTCGCCCCGTACGGTAGGCATTGCCAAGTCAAGTTTCCAGGCTTCGTGGCCTTTCCGGTAGGCAATGTTCGGCAAAAAGGCTACCCCTTCGGGAACGCGTTGCTGGACCTGTTCGTCCGTAGGATTAGGGGGGCGTCGGTTTTGCTGTTGCTGGGAGAAAGCGGGAAAGGCGACCAGGATCGCTAAAAGCAAATAGATAGTGGAGGTCAGGGGGAAACGAGAATTTTCCATGGCGATGTCTTCTTCGGTTGTTAGCCAGCCAAGTACTAACCAGGCTGATATACGGTGTGGGAATATTCAATTTTGCACAAGCCTGATAGCTTGTTTGGTGCTAAGGTTAAACTGGGGGGGCGTTGGTGGTCTGATGCCGCAGGGCCAAGCGGGGGTATCATCTCTTGCTGGCGAATGGGAAAAGGGCGGCAGCTGCTATGGCTGTGAATCTCATGAAAAGCTCACTTTTAGGGGAGGAGGTGGAGTAACTAACTCGTTGAAGTAGAGATAATTTCTTAAGGACAGTCCACATCAATTGCCTTGACCGTAACCCTTATCAATCTCTTTTCGATTTAGATGGTATTTCGTAACTTAGTTTGGTGCTTGATTGTGGTTTCCGGCTTTATCGTGAGCGGTTGCGCGATTCACCGAGTTCAAGAGAAAGCCGCTACGCCTGCGGTGACGATGAAACCGGCTTTCCAAGAGCATTTGGGAGACGAGATAGTGGAGGATGATTACGGGGTCGCCTGGTGGCAATCGTTTGGGGACCCCGTCCTCAATAATCTGATAGAGACAGGACTCGATTCAAGTTTTGATCTACAGCGATTTGCGGCCAGAATCGACCAAGCCAGTGCGCTGGCCCGACAAGCGGGGGCCCGTCTTTACCCGACTTTGGACCTGAGTGCGCGAGACGAGTACGAGTGGGATGGGGAAACGGTGGCTCCGGACACGCGGGATCGTCAGGAAACGACACAATTGGGGTTTCTGTTTGGATGGGAGCTGGACTTTTTTGGGCGCCTTTCATCGGCCCGGAAGGCGCGCCTTTTTCAAGAGGAGGCGAGCATTCAGGATTGGTTGGATGCGCGACTGCTCTTGTCCACGGCGATCGCCGAGCTCTATTTTGACATTAAGGAAACCCGGCGGCAATTGGAAGTGCTCAACGAGCAAATCGAAATCAACAAGTCATTGCTCAAATTGACGACTTTACGGTTTGGACAAGGACAGTCTTCGGTAGTGGCGGTGCTGCAGCAGCAGGAGCAGCTAGACGAAACCAAAGCTCGCGTTCCGGAAGTCGAAGCAAGAGTGGGGCAATTGCAGTATTCCTTGGATGCGCTGTTGGGGTCTGTTCCCGGAACAGGTATTGAAATACAGAATACGAATTTTTATGAATTGCCGCCATTGCCGAATATCGGCATCCCTGCTTCCTTGTTGCAGCGTCGGCACGACTTGAGAGCCATTCGCCAGCGGGTCCTTGCCCTCGATGCGGATATTGGTGCAGCGATCGCGGAGCAGTTTCCTACGATCCGAATCGGCGGTGGCGTTGATTGGAGCGGCGATCCCCGTTTTGGTGATGAGATCACTTCGGTCTTCGCGAACTTGGCGGCGCCACTCTTTGCCGCCGGAGAGCGGCGTTCTGAAGTGAAGCGGCGTAGGGCTGCCTTGGAAGAAGCCTTGGCCAGTTATGCGGACCAGTTTCTAACCGCCCTCGTCGAAGTGGAATCCGCGCTTCTCTTTGAACGAAAGCTGGTGGAGCGACTTGAGCTAGTGGAGAAACAATTGGATTCGGCGCAGCGATTGTTGGAGGAGTCCCGCAACCGGTTCAGTCAAGGGTTGACGGACTACCTCCCCGTTTTTACTTCCCTCAATATTGTTCAGATCCTGGAAAGAGATGTGGTGAGTAGTCGCAAAGAAGTTCTCAGCTCTCGTGTCGCTTTGCATCGAGCCCTTGGAGGGCCTATCCTTGATCCGGAAAACTCAGCTCTCGTTAGTTTATTGCATGAATAACAAATCCAAATTCGCAACTTTTCTGCTCATCGTCTTGATTTTCGTAGTAGGCGGAGGACTGAGCGTCGTACTTATTTCGACGGGTCCTGAAACGAAACCGGAGGAGAAGTCAAGTTCGGCGAAAATCGTTCAAGTGATTCCGGTCATGCCTGAAACGAGGCACATCTCGGTCAGCGTTTACGGAAGTGTGATTCCTGCCAAGAAAGTCGTGATAAAGCCGCAAGTATCGGGGCAAGTGATACACCAAAGCGATTCCGTTTCGATTGGCGGACGATTCAAGGAAGGGGAGGAAATCATTCGAATCGATTCCAAAGACTACGAACTGGCCCTGGCGGAAGTGAAATCGAATCTGGAGCAAGCTCGCTTTGAGCGAGAGGTGGAAAGTGGAAGGCAAGTCATTGCCCGACGGGAATGGGACGAGCTTCAGTCCGGCCTGGATATGGAGGACGTCAATCGCTCGTTGGTCCTGCGTCAGCCCCATCTGAGGCGGGCAGAAGCTTTGATGGAAAAAGCGATCAACGACATCGAAATCGCTGAACTCCAGCTCTCCAGAACCGTAATAACGGCCCCGTTCAATGCCATGGTGATTAAAGAGTCGGTCGAAGTAGGGCAGCTATTGAGTCCGAATTCGGAGATATGCGAACTGGTGGGTACGGATGAATTTTGGATTCAAGTGACGGTGCCGTTTTCCCAATTGAAATGGATCCAGTTTCCGGAAGGAGACAAGCCAGGAGCCGAAGCCAATGTGATCCTAGACACGGGAGAGGGAGAGGCTACAGTCTGGAAGGGTCGCGTGGTGAGACTGCTGAGCGATTTGGATCCGTTAGGACGAATGGCTCGACTGGTCGTGTCTGTAGAGGATCCGCTCGGGATCAATAACCGCTCGAGCAATCCTCTACCGCTTCTCCTGGGAAGCTATGTGGAAGTCTCGATTGACGCGGGAGATTTAGAAGATGCCATTAGGGTGCCGCGAGAATCCTTGCGGGAAGGAAACCAGATTTGGGTCGTTGGTTCCGACAATCTGTTGAAAGTCCTTCAAGCCGAGATTCTTTGGCCGGAAAAAGAAACCATGCTGATTTCCAATAATCTTGAAAAAGGCGACCGATTGGTTGTAAGTGATTTGCGAGTAGCGCTGCCAAAAATGGAGGTCGTGCCTCAGCTATCGACTGCGTATCCGCAATTGGTCAAGAAATCTCAATAGGAAGGATCAACCGTCATGAATCGCAACCCGTACAATGATACCTCTTCCGCGACCGGAATAATCGCCTGGTTCGCCCGCAACCACGTTGCGGCTAATTTGCTCATGCTGGCGGTGGTCGTCGTCGGCTTTGCCGTCGCCCGCAATATTCGCCAGGAAATCTACCCGATTTTCGAGATCGATACGGTTGTGGTCAGCATGCAATACCGGGGCGCGAGTCCGGAGGAAGTGGAGCAGTCCATTATCCTGCCGATCGAATCGGAG
>JAUHWE010000557.1 GCA_030424825.1 Verrucomicrobiia bacterium | reverse complement strand
TGCTCGTTGTTGGAGAAGTGGTAAACGCTGGTCTCAACGAACCCAAAGAACCACTACTTTGCAACGACATCGGTTGGACCTACGCAGGATAGAGCCAGGGTCGACTAATTAGGATTTTCATTAGACACACCGCGGAACGAAAATAACTTCAACTGGACTTCTTGCCAGAAACTAAAAAGCCGGAGAATCCTTGCCGCTGAACTCTTTCCATTAACCACACAAGAAAGATGACCCGAACCATAGAAACAATTGTCTCTGCCCTTATATTATCGCTGGTGCTAGGTACCGTAAACGGAACTTCCGCCAACGTTAAACTCGAATGGCACCAACCTGAACGGTATACAGATCTCGGAACGAATTCCTACGATGATGCTTCCTTGGATACATTCTCGAAAGAGTTGGAGCCTTACATCATCCGATTCGCCGATGACTACCTCCCAGATGGTTCAACTCTGGAAATTACCTTCACCAATGTAGATCTCGCCGGCGAATTTGAACCGTGGAGGCTAAACAACGATGTGAGAATCGTACGGAGCGTTTATCCTCCTAAACTGAGCTTCACCTACCGAGTGTACGACATCAACGGAAACTTGATCGACTCGGGTGAGAGAACCATCACCGATCTTACATTCGATTTCAACATAGGCCAACGATTCTTTTCTCAAGACAAGTACTTCTATGAAAAAGATCTCATCGCCTCGTGGATTCGAAACGACCTCGCTATCTCTATAAACAAAATAATTCGAAAGAGTCGCAACAAGGCCTGACGGAAACGCGACTCTGTCGGAATTCCTAGGCCCATCATACAAAAGATAAAAGTAGAACCACTAATTAAAATGATACTCGCAAAAAATATCACCAATCTACCTATCGAAGCAAAAGACGGAAGCATCGGTCAACTAAAAGATTGCCTTTTTGACGACCAGCATTGGACGCTACGCTATTTCGTAGCAGACACTGGGAAATGGCTGCCAGGAAGAAAGGTGCTTCTAAGTCCGCTGCACTTCGACGAGCCCGAATCAGGCATCGTGCCCATTATAAATGACCGGCTACCCGTCTCGCTCACTAAAGAACAAATCAAAAACAGTCCCCCTATCGAAGACAACATGCCAGTATCACGGCAATATGAAGTAGAGTTTGCACGCTACTATCAGCACAATGCGTATTGGAATGGCCCCTACTTTTGGGGTATTTCTCACATTCCCCAATACCGCGCAACCTTCGATACTAGTACTGAAGAACGATTCGAGAGCGAAGTAGCTCACAAAGAACGCGTTCAAGAGATAGAAAAGAGCTCGTTGCGTTCAATAAACGAAGTTATAGGATACAAGATCAACGCCCAGGACGATGAATTTGGCCACATTCACGATTTCCTGATCGATGAAGACTACTGGCGGATTCACTATCTGATTGTAGACTCCAAGAAATGGCTGCCTAGTCAAAAGTATCTTATCGATATCGACTGGATTAAGAGCTTCGACTGGGCAAACCAAACGGCTACTGTCGGACTCACGAAAAAGATGATTCAAGAGGCACCCGAGTTTGACTCTACCCTGCCGCTTGAGGATCACTACATCGATCGCCTCTACGACCACTATGGATTAAGACCCAGGGATCTACCACTTTCCCATCACGCCTCTTCAAAATAAAGGAAGATTAGAAATCCTCTGCGAAGCTTCGGTAGGCCTCGGATCTTCATTATACGTTACCTAGTCTAGGTTCTGGGTATAGCGGCAGTCTCGCTAGTCCTCACCTAGATCCCTAGATCCATTCAAGCAGTTGGGCAAATCTCCGATAAGGGACTCTATGAGATCCCTTGCATTTGTTATCGTGCTCCTTTCAGGGCCGACTATTTCTCTGGGGATCGGCGAATTCGAGAAGCAAATCGAGGCCGCTACCACAATCGAAGCAAAGATCTCTCTCGCCGAAGATGGCTTCAATTCCATCGAGGGTTTCATTCCCCGCGAACTCTTTATGAGCTACTGGACGATCGATGCTCTCGGGAAAATTGCTTCGTCCTACCAATCCATCCAAGACTCGAAGGGAATCGAAGGCCTAGTTCCGGAGTATTCCAGTATCTCGCGAATCTGTGCGATGGAGATGGGTGATTACCGCTATTTTTTCGAACCGCTAAAAATGGATTTGGACTCTCTCCTAGCGGCCCCTTCTGATGGCAACGAAAAATGGAATCGCTTCATCCAGGAAATGAAAGCGATCAAAATGGATGCGCTTTCTTTTTGGACCCTTGAAAGCATACATTCGCTCATCGAGTTCTGGATCCTTTCCGGTGAAGCGGAAAAGGATTCTGAAAGCGTTGATTTGCTGGAAGTGCCTTGGTCAGAATCGGACATTGAACACTGGGACTTCTTACTCACCCAACTTCGTCTCAGTCCCAGTCAGATTATTTCAGCCATGAAGACCAAGCTGTTAGTTGCGCCTACCGGCGGCTACCCCCTCCGCGATTCAGCGGAAGGAGAAGACTCTTACGGGACAATACCAGAAGTCAGCCTGAGTAAAAGCGAAGTCTCAATTGGGGGCCCCAGAATTGACTAGGCGAAACTAAAGCCTGCACGGCGGTCTATCCTCGAACGGATCTCTTCCCTATTGAGAAGTCCTCGAAGGCTTCGCTGGTCAAGCACGCCCTCTCCATCGACGAATGGTCTTGCACTCTCTTGTAGACTCTTCTCTCAATACGTTTCAGACCTCTAACGCACTTGCTAAATATGGACGAACCTCTTTCGGACGAATATTCCATCTGGGGATACCGGCTCTTTCTCGACCGGGAACCAGAATCGGAACAGACTATTAAGAACCGGACGGGTGTATTCAAAAATACCCAACTCTTGCGACAACACTTCCTCTCATCGGAAGAGTATTGTCTAAAAAATCGTGACTCAGCCCGCTTTTACTACTTGGGCCTTTTACCGAAAATGGACGTGTCGACTTCATTGAAGGATGAGGAAAAAGTGAAGCTGACGAAACACGTACAAAAAACATGGGAAGATCTCGGCGAAGTCGATGCCCACTGGTCTGTCTTGTCCTCAGATAATTACCGGAACGACCTGATTGAAGAGAACCAAGAGGATTTCAATCAGAGTGCCAAGACCGACATGTTGATCCTTGAGGCGACTCTCAAGCGAAATGGAATCGATATCAGCGAATTTCGATCGTGCCGGGAATTTGGATGCGGAGTAGGACGCGTTACGAGATTCCTCGCAGAACGGTTCGAACAGGTTGAGGGAATCGACATCTCGCGGAAGCATCTGGACATTGCTAGCCAGTCCATCGACGCAGCTGGTCTCGAACACGTAACGTTTAAGCACATTATTAGTCCAGATGAACTCGGTAAGCTGACGCGAACGGACTTTGTGTTTTCAGTAATGGTGCTGCAGCACAATCCGCCGCCAATAATGGCTCTCATTTTTAGCAATCTTCTCGCCAGGCTCAACCCAGGGGGGATCGCCTTCATCCAAATTCCCACCTATCGCCACAACTACTCATTCGAGGTCCAATCGTATATCGATACACCCCCTTTTGCGGAAGATGAGCTAGAAATGCATTTTCTACCCCAAAGCGAGGTTTTCAAAATCATCGACCAGTCAAATTGCCTGACGGTCGAAGTCATCGAAGACGAGTATATTGGCCGAAACCATAATATGCTTTCCAACACCTTTTTGGTGCGGAAGAAAGAGTGAGAAGAACCTCGACAGACGTCGCAGGACTAATCCCGTAAAGGATTGTTGGTTCGCTGCGCTCAGGACTTCGTCCCGACGCTCCGCGTCGCCCATCTGCGCTCGCAAGCTCGCTCCGTCGAACCGTCACGACAGAACAGAGGTTCGAGAATCACGAATCCTGGCGAGGCCCAC
>JAUHWE010000556.1 GCA_030424825.1 Verrucomicrobiia bacterium | reverse complement strand
CTTTGTCGTCCATAATTGGTCGACCGTAACGGAAGAACAGGTCCCCATTGATGTCATCCGGACCAAACCATGGATTGGCAACGTCTGGAACGGCGTTGTCATCGGCATCGAGAATATTCGGATAGCCACCGGCCACTTTGTCCTGATAGCGCAAGCTACCCCCCACCTGAAATCCCTTGAAAGCACCCTCTAGGAAATCGTAGCGGGTCGTCAGGTTGGCACGCCACTCGCGCTGCTCCGGCAATTGCGTTCCGTCCAAGGCCAAAGCTAAAGCGATCGGACGAAGCACCTGGTTCTCAAACCGTTGGCCAATCTGGTCAGATTCCCTCTGGAAAGGAGACCCTCTCAAATCCCATAGCCTGAAGCCCTCAGGGCCAATCGGCCTTTTCAACCTCTCAGCCTGCCTCAAAGCGATGTCAGCCGCAACTGGGGCAGTATTGGAAGTTACGGTCTTTTGTTGGGCCACGTTGAACGCAATCGTCACGTTTTTAGTAACTTGTCCAATGATGTCGATTTCCTTACCTGTAGCCACGAAGTCACGTGTGGAATTTAAGCCCGGTTGCGGATCGACAACATCTACCCAGGCGCCGCCGATCAGCTCCACACGGTGGTTCCGGAGTGCTTGGAGCTCGGGAAGCGTCGCGTCGATAATGGCAGCGTAGTATTCCTCGAAGCTCGACACCCCGATAATATCCGCACCCGTACCACTGAGGCGCTGCCGATTGTTCGGCTCCGTATTTGGTCTCAGGGACGCGTCCGAGCCCGGCGTTGCCGTATAGTTGCTCCGATTGGCGAAAAAGTCCGCATAGTCCCCGGTAACGTTCGGATCCGGTACATATCCATCAGGGAAAAGAAGCGTCGCGGTATCGTTATGGGCCGAGGTAATACGGTCCAAATAGAAATCGATACGCCCGCCAATCGCGCCTAGGCCACCATTGAGGTTGGTCCGATCATTGGCCAAGGCCGTTTCGAATTCGTTATAGCGAATCGACAAGCGGCCTTCAAAGAACGTGGCTTGGAATCCTTTCTCTTCGGTCGTGCCTACGGGTGGCGCCAAACGCTCATTTAGGATGTTCACCGATACTCCGGCAGGCTGAAAGCTTTCCGCTTCGTAGTAGTGGGCCTGTAGATCCATACCGAACGGCAAATCGAAGAGGTAACTCTCGGGGAATTTCACCACCAGGCTCTTGGTCGTGGTATTGCCCCCTTCCAAGCCCGAGGCCTTAGCAGTAACACTATCAGGATCATCTCTGAAGTAGAGAAGATCTGCATTGTAGGTCCCGTCTACCTCAGCCGGATTCTCCGGACTGCCCCCTAAGTCAATGCGAGTAGCTCCGTCGGGTCCCGGAGGGCCGTAACCGCCCGGATTCGGAGCGAGCCAGGAATTCTGGTGGTCATTTCGCCTAGCATACAATGCCACAATGTTGCCGTCTAGGAAGCTGCTCTGTAAAGAGATCGCCCTAGACTCAAGCGTGCTCTTATTGTATGTGGCGGGGCTCTCGTTCTCGATGATACGCCAGACATCCTGGACATCCAATTTTTGAGCATTGTCAAAATACCAAACACCGTACTCGTCCCCGATTTGCGGGAAGCTTACTGAAATCCCCCCGTCGATTCGGAGGTCGTCTGCGTTTTGGATATTCAAAGCGCTGGGTCCCGTGTAGACCTGCGAATGCACGATACGGCGAAAGTTGTCGCTCAATCCATTGGAAATGTCCGGGCTGCCCGGCCACTTGCCACTATCCGACCACCAAGATCCCCGGATCGCACGTGTCAGGTTCACGTTTTCCCGGTCTTCGTAGAGACCCGTAAACGTGTGCTTCCCGAAGACCTTAGCCAAACCGTCGTTGCTTATAACTTTCTTAAAGTCCAGCGTGCCGTAGGCCGTGGCCCGGAGAGTATCCTGGGTATTGCGCCGTGTTCTCTCGTGGTTGTCCCCCCAGAAGATGACGGGACGGCCTAGATTCTCGTTGGCCAGCCGATCCGGTATCCCGTCAAAGTTCGCGTCGCCAGCGGCTAAATTCTGCGTGATGTCCAATTGGATCGCCTTTCCATTGCCCGTGTCGAAAGGCAGGAATTCCACCCGGTCGATCGTTTGCTTGTCAAAGGCCACTTCGATTCCCGCGCTGCCGCCAAATAACTCCTGCTCCAGAAACACCTGGTTCATATCGAACTCGGTATTAACGCTATTGGTTGTGCCCTGAAAAAGTAAATTGTGGTAATCGAACACCTCGCGGTTATTGACCGAGACGGGTGTAAAGCCGGTTATTCCAGCATAGGCCGAGTTAGACCAACGCACGTCCTGCGTGGCGAAACCTCTCGGACGGAAACGCCCCATGATTCCCTGGATACCAACACCCCCCAATGCGTTTTGCAGCGTGGGGTCATTCCAGCCTGCGACTTGAGCATCCACGGAGTTGAAGTTGATGGCCGGATACAAAAAGTAGGGAACGGCAAACCTCGTGCTTAGCATGCCACCTTCTGTCGGGTCGTTATCAAAAGGATCGCCCCGCTTGAATCGGTCGATCGTCGTCTTCGGCACGAACTTCCCTTCCTGGGCGATGTAGTCCTCTCGGGAAATTCCTTCTGGAACCGTTTCTATACCCGCATCGAGAAGCGCCGCTACATTGGCCTGAGTCAAAACGCCATTATCGATATCGTCGAGACCCACTCCAGGAACGCTGAGGATTCGATTCACATCTTCCTGCGTGCCCAGTCCGTTGAACCACGCGGAATACGAGTCCGTCGGCGGAACTACGTCAGGCGGATTCGAGTCAATCTCACCCATCTCATAGCTCCCGCGAATGCTCGTGCGACCGAGCCAATTTGAATTCTCATTTTTGAATAGCGTCGCGTCCCACGCCAGATAGAGGCGCGTATCGTCCGTGAAAGCCGGATACTGTTTGTACTTCTGTTCTTCTCGCAATCCTGTTACGCGAATCGCTAAACGGTCATCGATCAGAGTACGCCCGAAATCGAACGTGCCACGCAAAGAGCCACGATGGTCGAAACGAAACGCCACTTCCGAAGAATCCTGACCGATATAGGCCCGCTTCAAGCCATTGTTGATGACTCCCCCGGGAGAGCCCAAGCCGAAAAGGATGGAATTCGGACCCCGATTGACGGTTACACGGGTAGTGTTGTAAGAATCAAACGGTACGTCCGTCTGAAAGTAGTCACGGGTTAGGGTCGCGCTCACGAGGCCTCGAACCCGCTGTCCACGCTGAGGATTGGTGCGGGACTCAACTGTGTTTTCACTGGGTGCATCGCCGCCACTCGAATTGGAGAAGTTCCCCAAGACCCCTCCAACTTCCATGTTACCAACAAACTGGAGCAGTGATTCACCGTCAGTCGCTCCGGTGTCTTGCATGAATTCCTCGGTGATGACCGAAATGGAGGCCCCGAGGTCGCCGATATTCGATCGGACACGGGATCCCGCCAATGTAGTGGTCGCTCGATAGCCGACGTCTTCAGCGGCGTCGACCGCGAAAGGGGACAACTCGATTACCTCGTCGTCCTGGGCCTGCAGGTGCAGTCCCGTCATTGTGAGGCCAGCAAGCGCCAGCCGGGTTATATTCAGTTTTATCATAGTGGTAGTTTTTTGTTTATCTGGTTTGAACTCATTCAAAGACGTACCCTTGAGCGCTGGGTCGATTTATAAAATCAGCCAGGCAAACGCTCAAAAGAACGAAGTGGTACGCTACATTGATGTGAGATTCAGGGGAAATTTGTAGGAAACAAGTTTCAAAGATCTGACGCGGCAGACGGATCCAGACAAATAGTCAGCTTTTTGAAATTTGCGGAGGGGATGTAATTCAGCAGGCGTGAACCTTTAATAAATATCGAGTTATCCGGACTATATGGGGGGTTAATTGATCA
>JAUHWE010000555.1 GCA_030424825.1 Verrucomicrobiia bacterium | reverse complement strand
GATTCGCGCTGTTACGGGAGCCAAGGTTCTTGTGCTAAATCACCCGCGCAACACTCACAATGGATTCTCGCCGATGGATCCGAAATATTTTCGACAGGTCACTGGAGAGAATCTGCGGGGCGAGGGTTTTGGGTTCGAAGCGATGGAGATTGTCACTTCCGCCGCGCTCCAGTCCGACTTGATGGATCCGGTTCGCGACTGGTTCGGCCTTTTGAATCATGGCTATCGGGTCACCGGCGTGGGCTCTAGCGATACACATAACGTCAGTCGAATGATTCTCGGACAGGGTCGTACCTATGTGAGAGCCGATGACAGCGATCCCAAAAACCTGAATACAGAAGAAATAGTAACAGGATATCGCGAAGGGCGAGTTTCAGTGAGCATGGGACTACTGGTGGATATCACGGTAGACGGGCGATACGGCATTGGAGACCTGGTGACGAATCCGGGCGATGAAATGACAATTGCGATTGATACAGTGGGGCCGGATTGGGTGGGCAACTCTCGGGAAAGTCCTTTTGAAACGCAGCTCTTCTTCAACGGCTACCAAGTCGGGCATGCCACTCGGCCTGGGATTGAGCCAATGGCGTTTCGTTTCGCTGGGACGAAAGTCGATTACTCTTTGAATAAGGGTCGAGGCGCCCTAGAGGCTCAGACCACTCGGAAATTTGAGAGCTACCCGCAGCATGATTTTTGGATCGTGGCCGTGGCCACGGGCCCTGGAGTTCGAGAGCCTTTCTGGGCCATTCCTCGCCCTTATCAGCCGACTTCGAAAGTCTGGAGACCTCAAGTAATCGGCGTGACCAATCCGATCTGGGTGGATGCCGACGGTGATGGACGCTTCACTTCGCCTAGGAGTTACGCAGAGGGGCTTGTCGAGCGTTTCGGCAGCGATGACTGGGGTGCCCTTCTCGCGGGCCTGGAAGATTTTGATCGGGCGGTCGCGGCCCAAGTGGCGAGTCTATTGCATGCCCATGGCGTAGACCTGTTAGCGACCGATTTCAGGAAAGCGCTGAGAACGGCTCCGGATACCGCAAGAGAAGGCGTACGGGCGTTTGTCGATTCACTAAGATAGGTATACATCGACCGAATAAATGCATATCTACTAGATTGAAAACCGGACAGCCTTCTCGTTGATCTTGAGGTAAGCCGAAGGTCCAGCCCTTGATTTTTGTCATGAATACATTGGACCTCCTTTACGACCGGGATGTCTTCCACACCGCTACATCTGTCTTGGCTCACCGATATGTCCAAACTAACGTAAGTGTCTATTCAGGCTCCCTAAACAACAACCGCACGGCTATTCATTACCGCTACTAAAAAAAAACAACCTTATGAAGATTCAATATACCCGAAAAAACATTGTCGTACCCATAGCGATTGCGGCCACATTCCTGCTTACAGGTTGCGCGGACTCAATGAGTTTCACAGAAGCTGCCGACGCTACCCCAGTAGGGTTTTTACACGGACTTTGGCATGGAGCAATTTTGCCTGTATCATGGATTGTATCCCTTTTCAGCGATACGACCGCAATCTACGCGATTTATAATAATGGTGGCTGGTACGACTTTGGCTTTATTATTGGCATCACCGTTTGGGCAGGTGGCGCTAGCCAAGCATAAAGCCCTGAGGAAACGAATACACTAGCTGGTCTCGAAGAGAACTTGGAGACCTGACCTTAATAGCTACCCCTTAAAGTCGTTTCCGTTTGCGGGACGATCCGAGGGCATCGCTGAACCAGTCGTTGGCGGGGGTTGAATTGCGGGCGGCGGGACGTCGTTCGCGCTTTTGCGGCGGGCGTGGGCCTTTGGCATCACCCCGACCAGATCCCGAGCCGGAGAGGTCCGGATTGGCGAGCATGGAAAGCGCGATGCGTTTACGATCGAGATCCACTTCGGTAACGGTGACCTGGACCTTCTGCTGCACTTTAACGACTTCGGCAGGGTTGCTCACAAAGCGATCGGCGAGCTGACTGACGTGAACGAGGCCGTCCTGGTGGACCCCGATATCCACAAACGCGCCAAACGCGGTGACGTTGGTCACCAGGCCGGGCAATTTCATTCCGGGCTTGAGGTCTTCCATTTTCTCAACCCCATCCTGAAATGAGAACACCTCGAACTGCTTGCGCGGGTCACGTCCGGGTTTGGTCAATTCCTCGAGTATGTCTTTCAAGGTAGGGAGCCCCACTTCGTCCGAGACGTATTGATTGAGATCGATCTTCTGCCGCAAGGAAGCGTCTTTTATCAGGTCTACGACTTTGCAGCCAAGATCCTTTGCCATCTGCTTTACGATGGGGTAACGCTCTGGGTGCACCGCACTGGCGTCGAGCGGATTAGTGGCTTCACGGATACGGAGAAAGCCGGCCGCTTGTTCAAATACCTTCGGACCCAGGCGTGGGACTTTTTTAAGATCGGCGCGCGACTTGAAAGGACCGTTTTCATTGCGATGGGCGATTATATTTCCGGCTAGTTGTGGTCCCAAGCCGGATACATAGGAGAGTAATTGCCGGCTACAGGTGTTGAGTTCGACACCCACGCGGTTCACGCAGCTGACCACCACATCATCCAGGCCATTCTTGAGTAGCGATTGATCAACGTCGTGCTGGTATTGGCCCACGCCGATCGACTTGGGGTCCAGCTTCACAAGCTCTGCCAAGGGATCCATGAGTCGACGCCCAATGGATACCGCTCCACGGACTGTGAGGTCCTCATTGGGGAACTCTTCCCGGGCGGCTTCAGAAGCGGAGTAGATGGACGCGCCGCTTTCACTAACCATCATGACGAGAATGCTCTTCGGCAGACCGATTGCTCGAATGAACGTCTCGGTTTCCCGGCTGGCCGTACCGTTGCCAATGGCGATGGCTTCGATGTTGAATCGGGCGCATAAGCCGAGAACGGTGTCGGCAGACTCCTTCACGCGAGCGCCGGACATGGTGGGGAATATGACATCGTTATGGAGCAGTTTTCCCTGCGCGTCGAGGCAGACGATTTTGCAACCGGAGCGGAACCCTGGATCGATTCCCATCACGTTCTTCTGGCCGAGCGCGGGAGCCATGAGCAGCTCGGTCAAATTGTCGGCAAAAACACGAATGGCCTCCAGATCCGCCAGTTTTTTGGAATTGAGACGTGTTTCCACTTCAATGGCCGGGCACAAGAGCCGCTTGTATCCATCCTGCACCGCGAGCCTGACCTGTTCGGAGGCAGGGCTTTGACCGGAAACGAAAAGCCCTTCGATCTCACCGGTTGCCAACTCGTCATCGACTCCGATACGCATCATAAGCACCGTTTCGGCTTCGCCTCGGCGAATCGCGAGGAGCCGGTGACTCGGGATCTTTGCCAAAGGCTCCTTCCAGTCGAAGTAGTCCTTGAATTTGGCGCCCTCGGCTTCCTTGCCCCGAATCACGGTACTACGAATTTCGCCGGTGTCTTGAAACAAGCGACGCAGTTTGCTACGCGATTCAGGACTGTCGCTCACGCGCTCGGCAATGATGTCCCGCGCCCCAGCCAGAGCCTGCTCAACATCCTCTATCCCTTTGCTCGGATCGACGAATGGCTTCGCTTCTGTCTCTGGATCGGTCTCGTTCTTCTGTTCGAACAGCAGATTGGCCAAAGGCTCCAGTCCGGCCTCCTTGGCTATCGTGGCCCGCGTACGGCGTTTAGGCCGGTAAGGCTGATAGATATCCTCCAGCTTGGTCAACGTAGCGGCGTTCACAACGGCGGATTTGAGGGAATCCGTCAGCAAAGAACGCTCTTCGAGTGACTTCAAGATGGACTGGCGACGCTGGTCTAGGGTGGCGAGCTCCGCGAAACGATCGCGAATGTTCGTGATGGCTACTTCGTCCAGGGTATCGGTGGCCTCCTTGCGGTAACGGGCAATGAACGG
>JAUHWE010000554.1 GCA_030424825.1 Verrucomicrobiia bacterium | reverse complement strand
ACAATGACGAGGAAATGACCGACTACAATGTCGCCAAATGGGCAGTCGAGAAACTGGGGCAGTCACACGAAAAGCCGTTCTTCCTCGCAGTGGGCTTTCTGCGCCCACACGTACCTTGGTATGCGCCGCCAAAATGGTTTGATCACCACCCGCTGGATACCATCGAACTACCACCCTACAAGAAGAACGACTACGACGACATACCGATTGGAGGCCAACGGGTGGCAGATGTTCCCATGATGCCCACGACAGAAGAGCTGATCGAAAGTGGCGAATGGAAGAAAGCCGTACAAGCCTATCTCACCTGCATCACTTGGGTGGATCATCAAGTCGGGAAGGTTCTAGACGCCCTTGACGCCAGCCCTCACGCTGACAATACCCTCATCGTCCTCTGGTCCGACCACGGTTACCACCTTGGTGAGAAAAGCCGATTCGCCAAACAGGCGATCTGGGAGCGCGACACCAGAGTTCCGCTCATTTTCGCTGGACCGGGAATCGCGCCGAATCGCAAATCCAAAAGACCCGTTGGCCTCATTGACATGTATCCCACCCTAGTGGAACTGTGCGGATTGCCCGAGAATGAGATGAATGAAGGCACTAGCCTCGTAAAGCTGCTGGAAGACGTAAACGCTCCTAAGGAAACTCCTGCCATTACGGCATACGGCCCCTTTAACTACACAATCCGGTCAGACCGGTACCGATACACTCGATACGAGGATGGATCTGAGGAGCTGTACGATATGATAGAGGATCCCAACGAGTGGACCAACCTTTCCCACAAGGAGAGCCTTCAGCCAGTTATTGCGGCGCACAAAAGGCATATTCCCGCAAAGCCAGCCCGATTGGCTCCGGGATCGTCCTACGACATCAACGAATACTTTATAAGCCGACAAAAAGACTGGCTTGAACTAGAATAGGCCAACTACACAATAATAGCCCACGGAAAAGCACCATTAAATGAAAACTGCCAACCTCACACTGATCGCCCTACTTTCTCTTCTGATCGCAGGCTGCTCCCAGCAGAGCGAAGACTCCCCTGTCAACGCGCTCCTCATTACGGGAGGGTGCTGCCACGACTACGACTTCCAAAAGCAGGCTCTTACTAATGGAATCGCCCAACACGCGCCCATAAAATGGACCATCGTGCAAGAAGGCGGCGACTCCAAGGACTTCCAGTCCAAGCTATACAACAACCCGGACTGGGCCAAGGACTACGATGTCGTGGTTCACAACGAGTGTTTTGCCAATACCAAGGATCCTGAATACATTTCCAAAATCGTGGACGCTCATCGACAGGGCGTTTCGGCGGTCGTGATTCATTGCGCCATGCACACTTACCGAGCAGCAGAAGTAGACGATTGGCGGGAATTCCTCGGAGTGACCACTCGGAGGCATGATCACCAGAGCCGTTATCCCGTTACGGTCACGAACCCCAGTCATCCGATAATGAAAGATTTTCCGTCTGACTGGGTATCCCCCATGGATGAACTTTACATCATCGAGAAGCTATGGCCCAATGCTAAGGCCCTCGCAACCGGAACCAGCGAAAAGACCAAAGATACCCATCCTGTTTTCTGGACCAATGAGTATGGCAAGGCCCGCGTCTTCGGCACCACCTTTGGCCACACCAACGACACCATCGCCGATCCGCAATTCCAGGAGATCGTCAGTCGCGGTTTGCTCTGGGCTGCCCGAAGACTGTAGAGCCTTACGGGTAAGGGAAAATCGCTTGCCCGTTACAAAGCCTCAGAACCGGATTGTCTTTACGTAGGGCTGGCGCTTGCGCCATGCCGCGTAGTTGAGATAACCGTTCCAAACCAAAAAAACGCCTACCTCAACGACCGGATAAACATCACCAGCGATTCCACATCCTCGTCACTCAATATACCTTTATAGGAAGGCATACCGGCTTCTTGCCCATCAAAGCCCTCGGTAATTACGGCCGCTGGGTCTAGAATGGACGTTCTCAAATATTCCTCATCCACCCTCACGCTACCCCCACCTTTTAACTGGCGTCGACTTTTGTAGGCGCCCAGCCAAGTGGGGCCACTCCGCCCTTCCGTTGAACCGTCAATTGAGTGACAACCCACACAACCCATTTGAGTGTAGAGCTGCTGTCCCCTAACGACCGATACAATTTTCTGACTGGTTCTAGCTGCCCGAGGAACCGGTTCCGAAGCAAACAGCTTGGCGAAGTTGATCGACTCGAATCCGTAATTCTTCAATTTCGCCCGATTGAGCTCGTTAATGGTAAAATAGAGTGGCTGCCATTCCCCAAACAAGTTGTACTGAACTTCCAATTGCATGGTTTCACGAACTCCGTCAATCGCGAGAAATACCGATTTTCGGTCCTTTGAAAGCAACACTGAGTGCACCATCCATTCATCCACTCCTGGTTCTCCATCGCCTCGGAATTGGGGAGAACCATATTCCTTGGTTCGAACGTACTCCCAACTGCTCACTTGAAAATTGGAAGGATCTCTGGCCAGCTCTGGCCCCAATGCCTGACTAAACGAAAGCCGGACACCTTCTTTATATACTTCCACGCTAAGAGGTAAAACGCTCTCGTGCGGCAGAACCCGCAATCGGCACAACCCTTCCAATCTGGGAGCGACCGAATCCCAAATCTGAAACCCGACAAAATAGGCGCTGCCATCCACTGGGTTCATCGCCCCCTTCAGCAGCGGCGTTTCAAATTCGATGGGCAATTGAGACCCAGCCGTCTGGACAAACTTTGGATCCTCTGGAACGAATATCCTGAACAGACTCGGCTTCTTGTACTCGATATAAAGTATCGAACCATTTAGGTCGCCCATTCGCTCATCCATCGGCCAAATTTGCTCGATACCGGATTGGGCAACCCGGTGCGGTATCCATAAAGCAGGAGACTGTATCTTTGCGTTACCACTAAAAGGAGCCCCTGGTTGGTAGCCGAGAAAGCCCCCTTTTCGCAATACATGGAAGGGTGTGGACGGAACCCAGTTTCCCTGCTGGTCGCTCGCAGTGAGGATATCCTTGGTCGGATGGCCCGAGATATATCCATTGCGGAGTCCGTATCCAAAGTATTCGACTTTCCTGCCATCGGCAGAGACCGACAGGATTCGACCACTATGAACCGATTTCGCCGTGGCCTGCTGCCCTCCTTTAACAATGACAAAACTGCCATCGGGCCTCAACGCCAAGCTAAGTGGGTAGTCCCTCGTATCCGCGCTTTGGTTAAAGTGGTTGCAGAACATTTCATAAAAATCCGTTTCCCCATCACCGTCATGGTCAATCAGACGAGTGATTCCGAGCCGACTGAAAACAAAAAGCTCATCTCCTCTTATTCGAATCGATTGAGGTTCATTAAATCCAGCCGCTATCCGTCGCCATTCAATCCTGTCATCCGATTCGCCGAGGCCCGAAACTCGATAAACATCACCGTCAAATGTCACGAACACCGCTTCTCCATTGGGGAAAAAATCGATAGCCACCGGTCGAATTCGACGCTCCCATGGATTCGGATAGGGAATAATTGCTTCATCAACCACATACGGCCCCTGGGGCTCTCCCAACTCAATCCCTGCTACGGCCGCATCCGGCCATCGGGATTGCGCCTTAGCAAAGTCGCCAAACTCGCCTTCGGTTGAAGCATCTACCGTCACACTGCCCAAACTTATATTGTAGTCTACGGCCAAGTAATTCGATTTCGAATCTGATGTAATACGATGATAAATACGATTGCCTTCCGCCACCTTTGAAGAATCTCCTTTGCGCACGGTCGATACTGCCACGCCGCTTTCCGCGACAATCAGCTGTATCTCCTGATCGACCCCCTGAATTTCAATCGTTCGAAGCACCCTTAGTTCGCCATCAATTTTCTTAGCCTGAAAGCGCTCCCGA
>JAUHWE010000553.1 GCA_030424825.1 Verrucomicrobiia bacterium | reverse complement strand
GCCGGATTAAAGACAACCATATCATTTGCCAGGCCCAACGTGTCGGCAGCCGTCTTTGTCCTTCCACTGGCCACATCGAGAATCTTGCGGAAAAGGGCCTCTCCCACTTCTTCGATGGTCTCGTCTCCCGTGGCAATTGTGCCGGCATCAAGATCGATCAAGTCATGCCAGCGTTTGCTCAATGTGGTTCGGCTCGAAACTTTGATCACCGGCGCCAACGCCAAATTGTAGGGAGTTCCTCTTCCCGTGGTAAATACCTGGAGAGCGATTCCCGAGGCGAGTTGCTGGGTTCCGCATACGAAATCGCTAGCGGGTGTAGCGGCAAAAACCAGCCCTTTTCGCCGCACCCTTTCCCCATGTCCCAGAACATCCGATATCGGGCTTTTTCCGGACTTGATGATTGAGCCGAGCGCTTTTTCTACGATGTTCGAAAGCCCGCCAAGTTTATTCCCAGGGGACGTATTGGCCGAGCGGTCGCTCTTCCCTCTTTCCAGGTAGTTATCATACCATGACATTTCTTTGATCAAAGCATTTGCAACCTCCTCAGACACAGCTCGTGCCGTGAGAAGATGTATAGCATCCCTCACTTCAGTAACCTCGGAAAACAAGACAGTCCCACCCGCCCGAATGATGCAATCCGTCGCGTAACCAACTGCTGGATTGGCCGTAACACCAGAAAAGGCATCGCTCCCTCCACACTGGAGTCCGATAACCAAGTCACTGACCGGACAGGACTCGCGACGCCTTTGGTCCAGTTTGGCAAGCCTCGCTTCAACCATCGTCATGAGCTGATTGACCATTCCCCCAAAGCCTTCCTCCTGAACCTCCTGCAAGCAGACCATATCGTTCTTCTGGTCATTTCTTTCCGGAACGAGCTTCGTAGGTTGAAGCTTTTCGCACCCCAGCCCTAAAACCAGTACTTCACCTCCGAGATTCGGGTTCCTGGCCAAATTCATGAGTGTGCGTGTCGGAATCGAGGCATCGGGAGCCTGGATAGCCACTCCACAACCAAAGGCATGCGTAATCGCAACAATGTCATCGACATTCGGATACTTTGGAAGCAATTCCCTCTTAGCTTTCGCGACGACATGATCCGCAACCCCTGTGACACACTGCACGCTGGTCACAATTCCCAGCACATTCTTCGTCCCAACAGACCCATCCGCATTACGATAGCCCTCAAAGGTCAACCCTTCCAGAGGAAGTAGCGCCTCACGTTTGCGGGCACTCCAGGAGAGGTCGTCCAATCCGGGCGCGTCCGGCATCCGCATGTTGCGTTCATTGAGCCACGAGCCCTCAGGCTGGTCTTCAAGGGCCCAGCCAATCACTTCACCATAACGCACAACCGGATGGTCCTTTCGAATGAATGACAATGCCACTTTATGCCCCTGAGGCACAAACTCCCTCAGGGCAACCCCTTCAGCGATCATAGTCCCCGATGGAAGCCCCCCGTCATTGGCGACTATGGCCACATTATCTTCTGGGTCGATCTGGATTACGGTGGGGTTCATGTTGAATGGAGCAACTTAGTTCAGGACAGTCAAGAGGGTGCCTGTTCAAGACCCCTTGGTTGGATCATAGCCTTTCAAAATCGTCTTCGCTTCGTCCGGGTCCAGTGGCGTCGTTTCAAAGGAATAAAAAGGATCGTCATGTTCCTTGATCCAGCTGTCCAAGTGGGCCCTCAAGCGTTGCTTCTGTTTCGCTTGCTTGGGGTCGTCAGCCAGGTTTCTAATTTCCTCCGGATCGGATTTCAAATGATAGAGTTCCTCCCCCCAGTCGGTATACAAATTGTACTTCCAGTCCTTCGTTCGGATGCTCCGGATCGGGTTCACCCAAGTTTGTTTTCCATAGTACTGCCCAATCACATAGTCGCGCTTCGGCTTGCGTCCCATTCCGGTCAATAGGGGTGCCGCCGATTGTCCGTGACAGGACGGGGGGGTCGCTCCCACCAAGTCAAGCAAAGTTGGAACCGTATCCACATTCACCCAATTATAGGAGGATTTCCTAGGCGCGACACCCGGCACACGTATCGACATGGGAATCCGCATCATGTGTTCATACATGAATGGCCCCTTGAAAACGAGACGGTGAAAGGTATCCATATCACCATGATCGGAAGTGTTCACCACAATCGTGTTTTCCCACTGTCCCATTTCTTTAAGCTTCCTGATCACTCGCCCGACATGGTCGTCGTAGAGCTTTACTTTTTGCCGATAGAAATCTCGATACCCTTTCCAGACGTCCTCATCCGCATCGATGATAAACTCTCCCTGGTTGATCTCCATGAATTCCCGGTGAATCTTGGGAACTGAATCGAAATCCTGTTTTTCCCATGATTCAGGAAGGACGACATCATCGATATTCACCTCGCTCTGGCCAGGCTTGTAATGATAGATATCGTGGGGGTCCAGATACATAAGGAACAACGCAAACGGTTTCGAATCGCCTGCATGACGTTCCAGAAAATCCAAACCTAGCTCCGTGGTTTTGGGATCCGGCCCTTTCTTCGTTTCCTCATCCCAACCCGCATTTCCGCGTGGATGGTCTCCCAAATGCCATTTCCCGAACAAGGCCGTCCGATAGCCGACCGCTTGCAGATGCGTTCCAAGGGTGGGCAGCTCAAGGTCTCCTCCTCCAGCAGCCCCGCTGTTATTCATCATCTCAGTGGTGTGCGGATAGTAACCGGTCAGCATCGATGAGCGACTGGGCGAGCATTGAGGCGTCGTGCAGAATGCGTTTTCAAACACAATCGACTCCGCGGCCAACGCATCCTGATGCGGCGTATCAAAAAACGGATCGACGGAGCCCTGGGCCTGCCAGTGCTGCTGATCCGAGCAAAGATACAAAATGTTGAATTGCTTTGGCGAACCTCCCTTGGCGGACTGGCCCGCCAATCGAGGAAGTGTCATCGCGCCTACGGCGGCACTAGTGGATTGAATAAAATGGCGGCGTGTGTGTTTCGTTTTCATTGGAAAATTCTAGTTTGCGGGCAACGTCGCGGGATGTGATAGCGATGTTCGCGGGATGTCTTTGGCTTGCAGTCGCCTCACCTGACTTCACAGAGACAACTATAATCCGTCAAGCGCGGCGCTGCGATAGATTCTATCTCCATAATCGGGTCCAGTGGACACTTTTTATCATTTCTCATTGACCGTCCGTCTGACTGTGGAGGTCGAAGAACCCACACCAGACAGATACGTTTTCGTTCAAAAGGTGGTTCCTTCATGTATCTCATGATACTCATTACGCAATTGTGAGTTCGAGCCGCTTGCTACATCGAACGGGACACACGAAAGTTCTTATACAGCGCGGAGCGCGTAAACATATGCCGCAATCCAATCCGACCTTCTTCAATCTCGGGCAAATTTGGATTTGTCATGCGGCAGAAGTAGACTTGTTCCGGATTCTCGACGCGAAGGTTGATTTCCCGGGATCGCTTAATCACCGTAATCCTGTGAGGAACACCCGTTTTGAAAAGTCCTACCGGAAAATAGTCCGGCTTGAGTTCTGATCCCGAGAGACCTGAATTGTTAGCCTTGTAACGTCTCGCTCGAATGTAGCTAGTCGTGTCTTCATTGTTTGGAAACGCCGCATAACTAATATGGTACGCGTTCATGTAGTTAAAGTACATCCGCATCGCGGGAACACGGCGCAGCTCATTCCATTTAGTAATGTCTTTTGAATACGGACCCAATCCGTTTCCAGTCGCTTGGATGTATAGGATATTAACGCACCTCGTTTCCGCATCCAAGCGGGTGTAGTCGTATTCGATCTTCAAGTCGCTTTCAAAGGACTCCCTCGTCCATAGGACGATGTGGTGGGCATCGTTTTTGAACTCCGGTCCCGCTGTGAGCGTCATTCCATCGACCCCATTCGTGACTTG
>JAUHWE010000552.1 GCA_030424825.1 Verrucomicrobiia bacterium | reverse complement strand
GTCGTATATCAATTCTCCCGCTGTCACATCGACCGCTACCGTCATAGCGCCGAGATGACGCATGCCACCACCGATGTTGAAACCCTTGAGCGGGCCTTCGGTGAAACGGTAGTTAGTAAATATATTGGCGGTCTTTTCTCTCGAACCTTGGTCGCCGACACCTTCGAAAGCGGTTTGATTATTGATGTGCCGCTGGATGCGTTGGGATTCTTCAGCCATGGAATCGTCACCTGAAGCAGGGGTATAGATCCCCGTACTCGGTCCGCCTTCTCCAATATTGAAGTAGACTTCGTCTCCGAAGGATCGCCAGTAAGCGTCTTCAACCGGATACCATGCCAGAACCTCGGGCATAATATTGAATTGAACGCGGTCGGTTTCCGAGTAGTTGAGCCTCAAGGACCAGTTAGGATTGGGATTCGCAGTCAACTCAAATTCAACCCCTTCCGATTCTCGGCCGAATGTATAGGTATTAGTGATGACGTTATGTTCAGACCGCTCCGCTTCAGTGATCAATCCAGCATCGAGCAAAACATCCAAGTTTCGGATATTGGGGGTTTCGACATTACCGCGATTGCCGAATGCGGTTAACCCGACCATGCTACTCTCGTACTGAGCAAAACGGGCGAATACCTTGCCTTGAAAGAGATTGAGCATGAGGCCCACATCGGTGCCCTCACCAATAGAAGGGTCGGCGAAGCTGCTGTTGGGCAACACTAGCCGATTTACGTCGGGCAATCCCTGATTGTCTGAGTCGTTGAAGAGCAATGACAGCCATCGTGTAGGTTTAGCGACCACACCTACCGTAGTGGTGCCTCCAGAGAAATCAAAGCGGGTTGGGGGCGTGCCATAATCGACGATGAAACGCTGGTTGCTAGGGTCTTGCGTAACTCCCCGCTTATCGATTCCAATATCGTCTTCGCGGTAGCCAAAAGTGGTGATCAACTTGCTGTCGAGCCAGAAATTCTGCATGGAAATCAGTTTCGAGTCGAGTGAAACGTCGTCGTCCTGAACGTTCTGGTTTTGAGGAAACCATTGGTTGGTGTATGTAACGCCATTATGCACGAGACTAACGGGATCATTCCAAGACGGTACGACATAGGTCGTGAAATCACCCGGTGTGATATAGTTGCGTCGGATGACTTGCGCTTGAGAGTTGGTGCCAGTGGCTCCAACGGGAGTCGGTACAATAAGATTACCATTCGAATCCGCCCATTGCTCGAACGCCGATTCGCGAGCCGAACTAGAATCGAGCGATTCAACCATTGCGGCGATGCGATGATAGCCCCAGTTCTTCTCGGAGAGGTCTAAGTTGTAGGAGGCCGTTGCCCGTATGGTATCCGCATCGCGGTCACGCGTCCTAATTCCCCAAAAAGCGTCATAGTAGAGTTCGCCTGAATGATCGTTTATCGGGCTGATGGCCCGCGTTGAATCACTGACGTCGCCTCTCAAATTGTACGCGTCTCCACCGGAATCGTATTGAAGGAAATCGGTGTCGAAATGGTTGTAGGCAACTTCGAAGTGGAAGTCGGAGCCAATGCTTTGTTCCCAGGCGACTGTGTACACAGTATAGTCGGTAAAACGCTCATTGTCGGGCCCGCCGGGATTGACTTCCCAAGGCAAGGCTTCCGTGCTTTCTCCGATCAGTTCCAACTGGGCGCCAGGCACGTTGGTGCGGTAGCTATTGTTGGATCCCGTGAAGTAAGTGATGTCGTCGTTAAGCACCGTAATCCACGCGTTGTTACGCGCGCCGGTGTTGGCGGTGGAAACAGAGCGATCGGGCATGCCCGCTGCGATCCATGCGGAAGTATGGTCGTCGCCAATGAAAGAGCGGCCCAAATTGTCGTGTATGTCGCCGATCTCGATCTCACCTCGGAAGGTCGTGTTCTCTGCTGCCTTAAACGTAGTGGCGAAGTGAAAGCGCTCTTGGTCCTTGAATTCCCAAAGCCGCCACGTTTCCTCGTTGTCTACCACGGCGTTGAATCGAATGGCGAGCCTGTCCTCGATCAGAACGCGATTCAGATCGATGGAACTACGGAACTGGGAATGGCTGCCGACCATGAATTGGATCTGGTTGATTTCCGTGAATAGCGCTTGCTTGGTGGAAGTGTTAAGCACCCCTCCCGCGGAACCGACTCCAAAAAGGATTGAGTTCGGTCCGCGCGACTCGTCCACTCGCTCGACATTGAAATTGTCCATCGAAACGACGTCCCAAGCGAAGTAGTTGCGGGAGCGGCTCGCAGGCAGGCCACGAACGTTGAATTGAAACTCGAATTCGATGACTTGATTTCCATTGGCTTCCTCAGTTTCATCCATTCGGGAAGCGTTGTTCGAATAGGCTAGAAGATCTTCAATACTATCGGCACCAATGTCGTCTATAAACTCTCGCGTGAAGGGGGAGATGGCCGCCGCCACGTCCGAGAGATTGGAATTGAGCCGCGTCCCCGCAAGCGTGCTGCCTGCCATGTACCCGTCGTCATTTGAGGTCGATACCTGGAAAGGGCTGAGTTCGAAGACTTCACTATCGCTAGGGTTGTCTTGGGCGTGAAGCAGGTTGCTGGCGGCCAGAAGGCCTAATGCCGCTGACCAAGAATAAATGTGTTTCATGTAGTTTATCGGTATTAAATTTTTGTATTGAGAATCGCGAATCGATCTCAATTCGGTGCTAATAATCTACGTGAAATTGCACATTCAATCTAAATTGATTCCTAATTTGTTTTACCTGTAAAATTAACTTGACTCCAAATCCGCTTCAATAAATAATTTTTCAGGCGTCGGGAGACTTGTAGGCTAAATTTTAAGATGTAAATCCGGCCGTTTCTATGCACCTATTTCGCTTCACGGAGTAGCCTTCTTTCCAGATTCCCGAAATGGCGACATGCTTCCTTTGGTCAGGAATTCCCCGCTCGTTTCGATTGATCTGTCCGGCTATCAAATCCACCGCAGAGGCTCCAACCGCCCATCGGTTAAAGATGATGCCGCTCAGATCTCGATTCCCTGTGATTTCGGGTCGAACGAGTCCAATTTCAGCCGGAATCGAACAACCTTTTTCCTCCATCCAGGAGTAGATTTCATCAAAGCCGGCGACTATCAATTCAGGTTGGAAGGTGTCGAGCCATACATAGAAAGACTCTTTCGTCACCACTTTTTCGATAAGGTGGGGGATACGTTGGTACTTCGGAAGATGTATCTGAAAATCACTGATGGCACATCGCTGAACATGAGAATGATAGGCATCTTGGCTCTCCTGAAGCACTAAGCCAATACGCTTGTAACCGAGCGTCTGAACCTGCTCCAAGAGCAGCATCATCCCTTCCTGTCGTCCACATTCCGTAGAATGGAAAGGGAGTTTAAAGTTTGCAGGTCCGTTCACACAAACAGAAAACTGATCCCAATCTAAATTCCAGTTGTATATTTGTGAATACGATGGATGTATAATCAGGCCGATAACACCGAGACCTTTCAATGTTTCATTGAGTCGCTCCGCAGTCATTTTAAATTGCCAAGGGTTCAACCTTTCGAGTCCAAATCCTAGGAGATTTGCTTGAGCTTCGGCCCCAATATAGTAGTCTTCGAGCCACTTACTGTCTTGATCTGTAGCACATGGACTACCTGGGGGATTGAAAAAGCTGAGATAAGCGATTTTCGCATTCAGCTCCGATTGCTTGGAGGACCGAATCTGTTGCCCTAAGGCGGCTAGGTAGGGATTACGCACATAGCCTAATGTCTGAGCAACTTTCTTAATCCGGGCCCGGGTTTTTCCTGAAATGCGGGGATCGTTTCTCAAGGACAAGGATACCGTCATCCTCGAAAAACCCGAGGAATTCGCTATATCTCTGAGAGTGACTTTACGAACCTTTGTGATGGGTTGCATTTTACTCGATCAAATTTCGCCTGTCAATCTTGGCAAACGAGGA
>JAUHWE010000551.1 GCA_030424825.1 Verrucomicrobiia bacterium | reverse complement strand
ACGTGACTGCGATTGATGGCCTCTAAGACCAGTTCAGCCCCCATTTTTAGGATGAGCGCTGTAGCGAAAACGATTTCCAGTGTCGTCATTGGCTGGAATCTGGCGCGAAGCGGGCGATTCTGTCCAGCTTTGATCCGCAGCTTTTGTCAGATTACAGAGCTCATTCCTCCATCCACCAGCACGACCTGCCCATTCACGTAGCTCGAACCATTGGATGCCAGAAAAACGGCCAGCGCTTGCAATTCTTCCGGCTTGCCCCAACGAGCCGAGGGGGTCCGTCCACATGCCCAACTATTAAAGGCTTCGAGTTTGAGACAGAGTACAACTTATAGGTCGGGAGCAAGGGACAGCGCATTCAGTCTCGAAAAAGTCGATACAGATGGTGATGGTGCAAGCGGTCAAATCCCCAAAATCGAGTAACACATAATATCCGTCGATGTTAAGCCCTTAGACCAGTCGACGTTCTTGCAAGACGCTATCTCGCACACCTATTCAAACGCATTCTAATACGCATTGAGAGTTAATATTTGCAATATTATGGATGAGCATCGAGAACGCACCATTGTCGATTGTGATAGTGACGAACTACCAATCCAGCATCGCATTTCTGTCTAATGCGAATTACGGCCCAAGAACCGATCGCCCGACGCTCCCTAACAAGTCTTGAACTACCCTAACCCGATTCTGGAGTCCATCGTTTGATGCACTCCCATACACCCAAGTCATTGTTCGCCCAAAAGAGAGCTAATTAAGGTACAATCTACCTTTGCTAAAAGGCCACGTTCGAGAAGCGGATCGGTCTTTCGCATTTTATCTCCCATCCATTCGAACTGAGGTTTCATACGTCATTAAACGCGACTGACGAAACATGATCTTGTCAAGGCGCTCTCCCGTACCATACTTTCCCTCTGTGACCAAAAAGGCTAAAGACAAAGAGCTCTCCTTCGAGGAGGGGCTAGAAAAGCTAGAGGCGATCGTCGAAGAAATGGAGAGCGGCGAGCTGAACCTTGACGACCTTGTGAAGCAATATGAGGCAGGCTCAAAGCTGCTCGTCCACTGCGACAAGAAAATCAGCGAGGCAGAGGCCAAGATCGAAATCCTGCGAAATCAGGATCCCGAAAAACCGGAGTTCGACAACTTTGATCCGGACGAGTAGACCAGTTTTCAACCTATAGGGTCGACAAGGGCGAATCATTCGCTTCTCTACCCGAATCAATTTTTCCAACCTTTGAATAATAGCCAACAGTCCGAAGCTGATAGCAGTGATCCCTATCCATTACTCAATGCGATCGAGAAACCTGCCGATATGCGGTCTCTCAGTGAGGCGCAACTAACCGACCTCGCCGCTGAGATCCGGGCGAAACTCATTGACGTCACCTCTATCAACGGAGGCCATCTAGGTCCCAATCTAGGCGTCGTCGAGCTGACCATGGCGCTGCATCTCGTCTTTGACACCCCCAAAGACCGCTTTGTCTTCGACACTTCCCACCAGGGTTACGTCCACAAACTGCTGACTGGGAGAAATGGCGGCGATTTCGATAAAATACGAAAAAGCGGTGGTCTGAGCGGTTTCCTGGCCCGGTCCGAAAGCCCCCATGACGCCTTCGGTGCCGGACATGCCGGAACTGCCCTATCCGCCGCTCTGGGAATGGCCGCCGCTCGAGACCAACTGGGTACCGACGAGCATGTGGTCGCATTTTGCGGCGATGCAGCCTTCACTTGTGGAATTACGATGGAGGCCCTGAACAACGTGGCCTCCGCCACGAAGCGACTTGTAATCATTCTCAACGACAACGAATGGTCGATCGCCAAGAACGTAGGTGCCATCTCGAAGTACCTCAACGAGCTCATTACGAACCCCCTCTACAATCGCCTTCACCACGATTTCGGGACGTTTCTCCAGAAGGTTCCCGGCGGTGAACAATTGCTGAAAATCGGAAAGAACGCCGAGAAAGGCTGGAAGAGCATCATGGTGCCCTCCTCCATTTTCGAGACCTACGGCGTCCGCTATTTCGGTCCCATTGACGGGCACGACCTCCCTTTACTGACCCACAATCTTGAATTCGCAAGGGATGCGGATGAACCCGTTATTCTGCACGTGGTCACCAAGAAAGGCAAAGGGTACCGGCCTGCTATCGAAAAGCCGGAAAGCTTTCACGGCACCAGTCCTTTCGAGATCGAGTCAGGCAAGTCGAAGACTACCAAAGCGATCGTCCCCCCAAATTATCAGGACGTCTTCGGACACGCTCTCGTTCGTTTTGCCAAGGCGGACAAGACCGTGGTCGGCATTACAGGGGCGATGCCGTCAGGCACGGGTCTCATTCATCTTTCCAATGAGGTTCCCAAACAGTTTTACGATGTTGGCATTGCGGAAGAGCACGCCGTGCTTTTTGCCGCCGGGCTGGCCACGAGGGGAATCAAACCCGTAGTCGCGATCTACTCGACCTTTCTCCAGCGGGCTTTTGACCAGATTATCCACGATGTCTGCCTGCAGAACCTGCCAGTCGTCTTTTGCATGGACCGGGCAGGCCTTTCTCCCAATGACGGACCAACGCACCACGGCCTCTTCGACATAGCGTATTCTCGCTGCGTGCCCAATGCGGTCGCCATGCAGCCAAAAGACGAAGACGAGCTGGTCGACATGATGCACACCGCTTTACAGCTAAAATGCCCCACCTTCATTCGCTATCCGCGAGGTGCGGGAACGGGGGTTGAAATCAAGTCGGAACCCCGCGCCCTCAAACTCGGCCAAGCGGAGGTTTTGCGGGAAGGAGACGATTTGGTGATTTGGGCCCTAGGTCCCATGATCCAAGACGCATTCGAGATCAGCGATCGACTCAAGCTCGAAGACGGACTTTCCGCCGGAATCGTAAACGCGCGCTTCATCAAACCGATGGATACTGAACTCTTACGTTCACATGCGAAAGAAAATCGGCTGATTGTGACTCTAGAAGACGGCGTTCTGTCAGGAGGCTTTGGAAGCGCAGTGCTGGAAACGCTTTCCGAGGATGAGATCACCACTCCGGTCCACCGTATCGGCTGGCCGGACCAGTTCATCGACCATGGCTCTGATATATCAGCATTGCGAGCAAGCGGAGGTCTTTCGCTTGAAGACATGCTATCCGGTATCCGCAAGAAACTTAAGACACCCTCGGTTGCTGTCTGAATCCAATTCACGATTCCAGCCCTTGGGCAACTATTACGGTCGCAGTTTATTCCCGATTGGTGCTTTACGCGTATCAGGGGTTCGACTTTTCCCGCTGGCTGCTCCGTTCGATCACTGCCACGTTCCCCCATTTCCTCCGAAACAATGTCTTGATTTCGTGGTCAATCGCAACTCACTGGACAGAACTGAATGACACAAACGATAACCCCTCAATATTCTCAAGGTAACGAACCCGCATGAGCAACTGGGCAGAACGAATAAGAAACGAAGTTGGAATCGCCGTTATTGGACAGGAAATAGTGATCGAGCGTATGCTCGTCGCCCTGCTGGCAAATGGCCATGTACTGCTCGAGGGCATGCCAGGACTGGCCAAAACACTCCTGATTAAGAGCCTCGGGACGGCATTGGGAATGCAGTTCGAACGCATTCAGTTCACACCGGACCTGTTGCCCAGCGATGTTGTAGGAACGATGATTTTCCAACCCAAGGACGGACAGTTTGTGCCGCATCGGGGACCGGTTTTCGCCAACATGCTTCTGGCAGACGAAATCAACCGCGCTCCTGCCAAGGTCCAAAGCGCCCTCTTGGAGGCGATGCAGGAAAAGCAAGTGACCATCGGTGGCGAATCACAGTCCCTCCCCAAACCATTCTTCGTCATGGCAACCCAGAATCCGGTTGAGCAAGAAGGAACCTACCCACTGCCAGAGGCCCAGCGCGACCGGTTTCTATTTAAGCTGATCGTAGACTACCCCGAAC
>JAUHWE010000550.1 GCA_030424825.1 Verrucomicrobiia bacterium | reverse complement strand
CTCGAGCGGTTTGGACCCCTCAGCCGGAATTCAAAACCTCTGCCGCGTGTTGGATTTACGCAGGGGGATCGCATCATCCCGTGTTCAGCAAGGCTCTAAACACGGAGATTTTGGAAGACTTTGCATCGATAGCAGGTATTGAACTTGTGCACATCAAAAAGGATTCCACTGTGAGTGGGATCCGAAAGGAACTTAAGAACAACGAAGTGTATTATCACACGAGCAAGGGCTTCTCTTTTGCAGGATGATAGTTATCTGATACGATACCAAATTTCCTATGAGCGATTACCAGTCACTAAAAGAAGAGTGTTGCGAAGCAAACCGGGAGCTTCCGGCACGAAAAATCGTCGATCTGACGTTCGGTAATGTGTCAGTGGCGGACCGATCAAAAGGTGTCGTGGCCATCAAGCCGAGTGGTGTTTCCTACGAGAGTTTGAAGCCGGATGACATCGTGGTGTTGAGTCTGGATGCGCAACCGGATGGTGACCACAATTTGGATCTCGACAAATTTCGCATCGAGGGCGCTCTGAGGCCATCTTCGGATACGCCCACGCATATTCGATTGTATCAAGCTTTCAGAGACATCAATTCAGTCGTACATACACACTCCCGTAACGCAACGGCCTATGCCCAAGCGGGTATGGCGATCCCGTGCATGGGTACGACACATGCGGACTACTTCTATGGAGATGTTCCGGTTACCCGACCCATTTTAAGTGAAGAGATTTCCCGCCACTATGAATGGGAAACCGGGAATGTGATCGTGGAACGGTTTGAAGACCTCAACCCCAATCAGATTAACGCCGTCTTGTTCCATGGGCACGCCCCTTTCGTTTGGGGAACCAGTGGTGAAAAGGCAGTGGAGACGGCCTTTGCGCTAGAGATTATTGCGGAAATGGCCATGAAGACTCAGTTGCTGAAACCGGACGCGGCTTCGTTGTCTCGCGCCCAGCTAGATAAGCATTACCTTCGAAAGCACGGCGCCAATGCCTATTACGGGCAAAAGTAGAAGCGCTGAATCTCGTGCTCTCTGGATTGTCGCTGAGCGCCGTTGGGAGAAGAGTTAGGCATTGAGTTTTTAGATGAGCTCTTTCAGCGTCACCCCGAATGCCGCGTTTATCTGATAAAAGAGTATCGTCTTGGTTCTTTGAACTCTCGGAATCGCTCGCGGCGGGATTCAGTCCTTCTGAATCCGTACGGTTGGCGGAGGGAATTCCAAAGACCATCGGAGCATCCTTGAGTCAGCAATTCGAAGGGGGTTCTAGCTGGACAGCGGCATTGGACGAATTTTGTCCCTTCCTTCAAAGCGGGGAACGATCGATCATCGCTGCGGCGGAGATTTCTGGAAATTTGCCTTCTGTATTCAAGGAATTGGGAGAGGTGCGGAAAGAGGCCGCCAGTTTTCAGACTCGAATCAAGCTGGCTTCGTTGTACCCGATTGGAATTCTACACTTTGCGGCGATTCTCTTTCCGCTCGAGTATGTGATCAGCGGGACGTTGGAAGCGTACTTTGTTAGCGTGGGAATGATATTGGTGCCTCTCTGGATTTCACTCATTATTTTATCAATCGCTTTCACGTTGTCGCCGCGATTCAAAAAAGGAGTCCAGTCGATACTGCCGATAATTAGATCGTATTCGATCAATAGGGATCTCACTCGTTTTTGCCGTACCTTTGCCGCTTGCATTCGTTCCGGAGTCTCGGTCGAAACGTGCTGGCAATGGGCAATAGATGCGGCTGACAGCTCTAGACTTGATAAGGAAGGGCAGCTTGCAATCCGAGCCGTTAAAGCGGGACGTCCTGCAAGCGAGGGGTTTGTGGAAAAGGGTGGATTTCCAAAGGAATTGAAACAGCAATACCGAATGGGTGAACGAACCGGGTCACTCGATGTCAATATTGAACGAGTAGCCGAAATGTATTCAGGGATTGCAAAGAAGAAACTTTTCTTGGCAACTCTGGTATATCCTCAGATTTTGTTTCTTGTGATTGCGGTATTCGTCGCCATCAAAGTGATCAGCTTCTATAAGGGCTACTTTGATGGAGTACTTGATATTTTAGAGTAGCGCTTGCTCTAGCGGCAGGTTTCGCAAACCCCATAGAGCTCGAGGACGTGGGTGACTTCTGAGTATCCCAGGTCGGAAGCCAGTTTTTCCAGTTTCATAACTTCACAAGTATCCAGTTTTTCGGTGCGGTGACATTTCCTGCAGATAATGTGATGGTAGTGATGCTGCTCTGCATTTAGCTCGTAAAGCGATTTACCCGATTCTGTAGGCATGCGGTTTACGATTCCCGCTTTCTCAAAGGCCTCGAGATTTCTGTAGATTGTGACGAGATCGAAATCTTTTATACCCAGCGTCTCATGGAGCTCTTCAGCAGAGAGGGGCTTCGAAACATCGACGAGAAGATGCAGCAGCGCCTTTCTCGGCTCTGTGATGCGTAGACGCTCTTTCTTTAAGCTGTCGATGGCTGCGTCGAATCTTTGAGTGGAAGAAGGCATTTTCCTAAGTAAACTGAGGAATTGAGGGCAAATCTCAATCCTTTTAAGTACCGTATGAAAGCGCCCGAGGTTGACAATGTTATTTGGCTAACCTTTGAAGATTAGATGGTTAGGCGATCGATCATGCTGGCATGAATTTTGGCAACGATCGTTTCGCAAACGTTTCCTGACTCCTAAAGAGGATGGCTTGTCTTGATTTGCCTGTGATTTCTGATTTGAAGTAGCCGCAGAGATCACTCGATTCTACAATGCACGGAAACAATATTTTGAAGTTCATCTACACATTCGTGGTAGCCGCTTTCGCGCTTTTTGCGCTTAGCGTGATTTACAAGCATTTCGTTTTGGATGAAGAGGGCGCTAGGATTGTCTCCAATGGCTCAGTAGACGTCCCCAAGGGATTGCTTGAGTATGAGCGAAATACGATCAACATTTTTCAAAATGCGTCTCCCTCCGTTGTATTTGTGCACAATGTACAGCAACGCCGCAATTTTTTCTCGTTTAACGTAACGGAGGTTCAGGCAGGTACGGGTTCGGGTTTCTTGTGGGATCGCGAAGGGCATATCGTCACGAATTTCCACGTGGTTCAAGGAGCGTCTCGTGTGGCGGTGACGCTCATAGACGGCAACACCTACAATGCCGTGACCATAGGAGTGGAGCCACGAAAGGATCTAGCCGTTCTGAAAATTGATTTGAAAAAGACCAATGTTGTTCCGTTTGGAGACAAAGTCGCAAACTCTGCCGAGATCCAGGTCGGCCAAAAAGCACTTGCTATCGGGAATCCCTACGGTCTGGACCACACCCTTACTATTGGGAATGTTTCCGCGTTGGGGCGTAGCATGTCGTCAATCGTGGAGGGTGTCACGATAAGAGATATGATCCAGACGGATGCCGCCATTAATCCTGGAAATTCGGGAGGCCCCTTGCTGGACAGCCAAGGAAGGTTGATTGGGATGAATACGTTGATTTTACGAGATTCCACCGGCATCGGCTTTGCGGTTCCCTCCAACACCATAAAGCGGATCGTTAATCAAATCATCCGCTATGGGAAATCGGTTCAAGCGGGAATTGGTGTATCCATTTTTGAAGATCGAATTGCCCGTTCGATTGGAGTAAACGGTGTGATTGTTCGAGAGGTCTATGACAATTCCCCGGCCCAGAAATCGGGCATGCGGGGAACCTCTAGGGACCAGTACGGAAGAATCATAGTAGGGGACATCATCGTTTCGATTGAAGGTGAACCAATAACGAACTACGACGACATGTACAATGCGTTCGACGAACTGAATCCCGGGGAATCCGTAGAAGTCGTCTTCTTGCGGGATGGGGAAGAGCGTACGGAAACGATCGATGTAGTAGTGGTTACGGATTAGCTTTCTCCCGGGGGGCTGAGGAACGTTCTCCAACTGCCAAGCTCGGTGATATCTTGAGCG
>JAUHWE010000549.1 GCA_030424825.1 Verrucomicrobiia bacterium | reverse complement strand
CCACGATGCCCCTGCAGTTCGGGAAATCGTAAGAACGGCACGTTCAAATGAATATAGATTTTCGTCGATAGTACTGGGTATCGTGAATAGTGTGCCGTTTCAGATGAGAGCTAAACCAGACAGCGAATACGTTGCGACCCATACGAAATAGAGAGTAATAACCATGAACTTCATCACAAAAAAGTATATACCTCGAAGGACCTTTATTAGAGGCGTTGGAGCATCGCTCGCTTTACCTTTGCTCGATGCGATGGTTCCTGCCGCCACAGCGACTTCGAGAACCGCTGCAAATGGAGTTAAGCGCCTGGGGTATGTTTTCATGCCCATGGGCTGTGATCAGTCTAGATGGACACCTAAAAGTGAAAATACGCTCAATGAGCTTTCGCCTATTCTCGATTCTCTCGCCCCGGTTAAAGACTATGCGACGGTGTTTACCAATATGGAGCTGAGACCTGCGTATCCAGGTTCCCATGCAACGTCGAATTCTTCTTTTCTGAGCGCAGCCAAGGCTAAGGTCACAGAAAGCTCAGACTATTACTTGGGGACGACTGCCGACCAGGTAGCCGCTAAGCAAATCGGACAGGAAACCCAGCTTCCTTCTCTGGAACTAGCCATGGACCTGATGGAAACCGTAGGTCAGTGCGACAATGGGTATGCTTGCGTTTACCAGAACAATCTTTCTTGGTCTTCGCCCACGACTCCGCTGCCTGCAGAGGCCCATCCACGCATCGTATTCGAAAGTCTTTTTGGAGAAGGGGGTACTCCCGAAGAACGACGCGAGGCGTTGAGGAAACGGGCGAGTCTGCTCGACTCAATCACAGAAGACATGAAACGGATGAAGCGCGACTTAGGCGTTCGAGATCGAGCTCGATTGTCGGAGTACCTCGATGCGATTCGTGAAGTTGAGAGACGAATACAGAAAGCGGAATTGGATTCTAAAGACAATCCGCTGCCGGATCTCGATCGACCCATGGGAGTTCCGGCGATGTATGCGGACCACGCTCGGCTGATGTTTGACCTTCAGTTGCTGGCATATCAAGGTGACATTACGCGTATTTCCACATTTCAGATTGCTCGTGAAACCAGTAATCGGTCGTATCCTGAAATCGGTGTCTCTGACCCGCATCATCCCCTTTCACATCACGGGGACAATCCGGAAAAGATTGAACGTATGTCTAAGATTAACGCCTTCCATGTGTCATTGTTCGCGGAGTACTTGGAGAAATTGAAGAATACTCCCGAGGGCAACGGATCGCTCCTAGACAACGTATTGATACTTTATGGAAGTGGTATCGGCAATCCGAATGTCCACGATCATACGAATTTGCCTTGCATCGTTGCTGGTGGCGGGTCTGGTGGAATGAAAGGGAATCGACATATTCGTTACGATAAGCCCACTCCTTTAGCAAACTTGCATCTCACCTTATTGGATAAGGTTGGGGTGAAACTCGATTCATTCGGCGATAGCAACGGAATGATCAGCGATTTGTTTGAACCGCTTTCTGTCTAGCCGAGGTTTTTCAGAAACATGATGAAGAACGGACAATGAAATGAAGTTGATAACTCTGCCGCTATTCCTATCCACCTTGGTTATTCTATTGAGCCAGTCGCAGGCAGCGCCTGAGGCCAAACTGGCGGACGCCATCGAGTCCGCGGCATTTGATAAGGTGGAGTCGCTTCTTAGCGACGGAGATATCAACGCTACCCAGGTTGACGGAATGACGGCCTTGCATTGGGCGGCCTACCATGACAAAGACGATCTTGTTAGCGAGCTAATCGATCGCGGCGCTAATCCGACTGCGGAAAATAGGTACGGAATCACGCCTCTTTATTTAGCCTGTGTGAATGGAAACGGGAGCATGGTTTCAAGGCTCCTTGAAGCAGGAGCTGATCCCAACACTTCGGTCAAAGGCGGGGAAACCGCACTGATGACAGCCTCGCGTACTGGAAGGGTCAACGCGGTCAAGGCGTTGCTAAATGCCGGGGCCGCAATAAATGCGAGGGAACAACGGGACCAGACGGCCCTCATGTGGGCAGCTGCAGAGGGTCATGTTGATGTAGTTAGCGAACTGCTCGATGCTGGAGCGGATTTTAAGTCCCCTTTAGAGTATTCTGGATACACGCCCCTCTTTTTTGCGGTTCGAAACGGTGAACATGAAGTGGTTCACCGGTTGTTGGATGCTGGAGCCGATATCAATTCGGTGATGAATCCCGAAAGGTCCGTAGGAAAGCTTCCGAAGACAGGAACAAGCCCGTTAATGCTGGCGGCAGAGAATGGGCACTACGATTTAGCGATCGAACTTTTGAATAGGGGGGCCAATCCCAATGATGTCCGTACCGGATATTCGATTTTGCATGCCCTGACCTGGATCCGTAAGCCGGATATCGGCGAATCGGCGAGCGGCGATCCGGCTCCTCGCGGTTCAGGCAGGCGAAATAGTGAACAGTTCATTCGCGAGTTAGTCGCAAGAGGGGCTGACGTGAATTACCGGCTGGAAAAAAGAGGCGGTGTTAAGAGTAGGGAATTCGGGGCGACAGCCTTTTTTCTAGCCTCTGATAGAGCAGACGTTCCTTATATGAAATTGCTACTCGAGCTCGGAGCCGACCCGCACATTCCGAATGATCAGGGCACGACAGCGTTTATGGTGGCAGCGGGGGTGGGCAGTAGAGCTCCTGAAGAAGAAGCCGGCAGCGAAGCGGAGTGTCTAGAGGCGACTAAGCTCATTGTTTCGCTAGGAGTTGATATCAATTCCGTTGATCGAAACGGAGAAACAGCGATGCATGGAGCAGCGTTGAAAAACATTCCATCGATGGTCTACTATCTCGATGAATTGGGATCGGATATCAATATTTGGAATACAAAGAACGAGGACGGATGGACACCTTTGCTAATCGCAGAAGGTTACCGTCCTGGAAACTTCAAGCCCTCGTTTGAGACGGTGGAAGCAATTATCGAGGTGATGGCTAGGCACGGAGTTAAGCCGCCTTCCGGACCCAAACCAAAGCACACGAACTACGCGAACTAGTTTCAGGAGAATAGGTTCTAGTTGATCGCTCCCAGTGTTTTGGGCTCAAGCTCGGCAATGTTTAATCTCTAGAGTATCGGCAGTAATCATCCAGAGGTCGATTAGCGGGATGGAGAATGAAGCGGTTTGTTTACCATAGGGAGCGGTAGGATTTCCATCTAACGTAGTCTGCATTCATTCAGGGATTGATGAGCCGATCATGGACCCTTGCCACCATGCCCATGTAATTGCTCATAGAAAACTTAGTGGCCGCGAGAGCGATATGCTTTCTAGCCAGGTCCGTATGGCCTAGGGATTCGTGATAGAGTCCGATGTACAGATGGGCGTAGCAGTGTCTTTGTCTTGAGATGGAAGAATCGGGATCCATAGGGCCGGCCGCTTTAAGGACTTCCTCTGGATTTCCTGATCCGGAAAAGAGAGCCCAAATTTCGGCCATGGGTATACGTGAGTCGTATTGAACGGGGATGAAGGAATCTCGGGCGGCCTTGATGCTGTCGGCTTTGGCAAGGCATATGAAATGCCATGCAGCGTTCTCAACATCGTTTGGGTTGACCGATTTGTGGAGTTCGAATTGCTGTACGCCTTTTTCGTATTCTCTGGCGTAGTAGTAAGCGATGCCGCGTTGCCAGTGATGGGGCTCCTGGTTCGGGAAGAGCTCAATTACGCGATCGAAGTCGGAAATAGATTTATCGAATTCACCGAGCTCAAAATACACTACGCCACGCGACTGGTAGGCGGTTGCGGACTCAGGATTCTTAGCAATCTCTGCATCGAGAGCTTTAATCGTTTCTCGTAGCTCGGAAAAAACATCGGGCTCCTCAGCCTTTGCGCATAAGCAGGTTAGTAGTAACAGGAAGCCGGCAAGGAAGCTCTGTGTTTGCGAAAATCGGAGCCGCTGCCTCATGA
>JAUHWE010000548.1 GCA_030424825.1 Verrucomicrobiia bacterium | reverse complement strand
TGAGTTTACGACGCGGGGGTCGGCTTGTCCGCCTGCGGGGGCGGTCGCGGTGGCATCGTGACGGGCGGGGGCCCCGGGCCTCGGCGCCGGCCGGCGAGCCCCCGCCGGCGACCTGGCCTGGAGCCCGGGCGCCGTCGCGCGCTCGGGCGGCGCGGGCCCGCGGGGGGTGAAAGGATCGGCGGCCTTATAGCGGGCGCCCGGCCCGGTCGCAAGCGCGGCGCTTTCGCGGCGCGGGACAGGGAGGGCTTTCTGCGCTTGCGTTTGTTCACCATTCGTTCATAATTGTGCCATGCGTGACGACCTTCTTCCCGGCCAACTCCTTGCGCGCGGCGTGTGCCGCCATCTCGCCAGCCATGGTTTCGCGGTGATCGAGGAATTCTCTCCCGAGATTTCAGTAGTCCTAAATGCGGATCATGACCATCATTCGAAATACGAGACCGAGACAGACTATCGAAATGTGTTTGCTCGATTAGGAGCTCGAACCAGGAGGAGAGTGGTGTTGAGTGAGGCGCTTCGAAGCTCTGTGGGAATTCAGTTGAATAGCAATGGGGTCGTATACCCAAAAGTAGAGGATTCCGAACGCGTTGCTAAAAACCAGCTGGGGGATTTTAGTAGAACAAATCGACTGTTTGCGATAGCCGCTTTAGAAGCAGCGGGATTTGAATCTTCGAAATTCATCCTGGATTCGTTTACGCCGATTAAGCGCCGCCAATCCTGTCTATATTTTTCACCTACACTTAAAGTCATAGAGGACTATGCCCACCATCCGGTCGAGATTGCAGCTATCAGGGAAGGGGTGTCCTCTGTTTTCCCAGGGAAGACAATTGCCGTTTTTCAGCCTCATCGTTACTCTAGAACGGTTTCGCTGAAAAGCGATTTGGCGAGAGAACTGTCGTGTTTTGACTACGTTTTTTTGCTGGATGTATATGAAGCGTCGGAGGAGCCGATTCCAGGGGGTACCGGGCTTGATTTGTACGATTCCTGCCGATCTTGTTTTGAGAGTTGCGAGTTTCAAACCGATGAGGACGAGCTGCTCCGAGCCCTTGCAGGAAAGGTGGGCTCGACCGACCCTTTAACGGTTGTTTTTTTGGGCGCTGGGAGGACGGATGTTCTAGCCAATCGATTTGTTCAAAGCATCGCTTCAAATGATTTGCGTTGGGGCAAACTGTATTCAGAAATCGCCGGTATTCTCAATTACGATTCAAAATTGCGCTTGAAGGAGCCACTTAGCAATAAGACGACGTTGAGGCTTGGGGGGGCGGCTGAATTGTATTTCGAGCCAGCTTCTGAACGCGAGTTGATCGTCGCGTTGAAACGTTGTTCTGAGAATGGAATTCCCGTCTATGCGCTTGGAAGGGGATCCAATTTGATCGTTCCCGACAGCGGGGTTTCTGGATTGGTGATCCGTCTGTCACACCCGTATTGGAGGCGTTTCGAAGTCCTGTCAGGAGGCAGCGTTCGGGTTGGAGCCGGGATGCGAATCAAAGAACTATGTGGCATCGCCTGCGGCGAAGGTCTCGAAGGATTCGAGTTTTTGGAGGGGATCCCTGGAAGTGTGGGGGGAGCCCTCCGCATGAACGCAGGCGCAATGGGGGGGTGGATGTTTGACGTCGTTAAGAGTGTCCGTTTCGTTACGCTCGGCGGAAGTTTGATGGAAGCAGATGCGAGTGAATTAAGTGTCGGTTATCGCCATTGTCGTGAATTGGAGAACGCGATTGCCCTGGATGCCGTTTTGTTGGCGAAAGCTGTCGGTCAAGAGGAGGCTGAATTACGGAAAGCGATCGATGTTTACCAGTCGAAGCGGAAGGAGTCCCAGCCAAGAGAACCCAGTGCCGGATGTATCTTCAAAAATCCGGATGGGGGTTCGGCAGGCCAGCTAATTGATGAGCTTGGACTTAAGGGCACGATGATCGGAGGAGCTGAAATCAGCCAGATTCATGGAAACTTCATCGTTAACCGGGGTGGGGCTAAAAGTGAGGACGTGATCGAGCTGGTTCGCTTGGTTCGTCGGGAAGCCAAGAGGCGATCCTCAATCGACTTGGAGCCCGAGGCCTTGCTCTATGGGGCTGAGTGGAAGGAAGTACTCTCATGAAAAATGATCCTGTGATAGCCGTTGTCTGCGGAGGCACGTCAGCCGAGCGTGAAGTTTCCCTGGGGTCGGGACTGGCCGTAGCCGAAGCGTTTGAATCCATTTACGAGGTAGAGAAGATCGAGCTGTTGGAGGAGGCGCTTCCGCAGCAACTGGATAAAAAGCGCCATGTCGTATTTTCCACGCTGCACGGGACCTTTGGAGAGGATGGCGCATTTCAATCTCTTTTAGAAAAAGAGGGTGTTGAATATGCCGGTTGCGACGTATTGAGCAGCCGGCTTACGTTCGACAAAGTGAAAACGAAGTCCGCGTTGCGGGACGCAGGTGTTTCCGTTGCCGATCAAATTGCGTTTCACCGGAGCGCCCCCCCCAATCCCGTCGATGTGATCGAGAAGCTAGGTCCAGCGGTGGTACTGAAGCCTGTGCGGCAAGGGAGCAGCATAGGGCTTGGTTTCGCCAAGTCGGTTGAGGAGTTGGAGTCGTTGCTTTCGAACCTTGAGTTCGACGATTGGATGCTGGAAACGATGATTGTGGGTAAAGAACTATCGGTAGGGGTGCTGGATGGGAAAGCAACGGAGATTGTGGAGATTCGGCCGAAATCGGGTCAATACGACTATACTAGCAAGTATACGAAGGGAATGACTGAATTCCTTGCCCCGGCACCTTTGCCAAGGGCGCTTGAGCTTGAAATCAAGAAAATTGTCGAAAGGACGTTTGGGGCCTGCGGTTGTCGTGATTATGCTCGGGTGGACCTGATGCTCAGCCAATCGGGTAGTCCATTCGTACTCGAGGTGAACACGCTTCCAGGGATGAAGGAAACGAGTCTCCTTCCGCTGTCTGCAGCTGCGGCAGGGATAAATTTCAAAGCTCTGTTAAAAAAATTAGTAGAGTCTGCGTTCTTGAGATTTCACTCCAAGTATTCAGCCTGTTGATATGGCTGCGAAAAAGTCGGCGAAAAAGGCCCGTAAATCCAGATCCTGGAAGGATATCGACCAGGAAGTTAAGGCGAAGAGTATGAGTTCGACTGCTCTTAAAAGGGCGATCTTCTCTCGTTGTCGTAAGCTGGCGTTGTACGTGGCCGTGGTGGTGGTTCTCGCGAGTGGAGCCAAGCTTCTTCTGATGACGGAAGGAATTTCTGCCGCCCTGACAAAAGCGGGAAAATCGCTTCCTATTAAACAGATTGAAATCGAGAGCGATGCGTTGTCACGCGATTGGGTACTGAGCTACCTTGACCTGGATCAAGAAGGGTCGAATTTGCTCGGAATCGATCTAGAAGGACTAAAGGAGAGGCTGGAGTTCAATGCCCAAGTCTCGTCTGTGAAAATTGCCCGCCAGTTACCGGATACCCTTTACATTTCGATTCAAGAGAGGGAGCCGATTGCGAGAGTGTTGGCTGAGGATGTTGAACGGGGAAGAATCACGCTGCTCGTCGATCGACATGGCGTAGTGTATGAGGGCATCGGTTACGATTCTAGGCGTATCAGCGCATTACCCTTTCTCGATGGAATTCGGCTGAAGCGAATCGAAGGCCAATACGAAGCGATTGACGGTATGGATGATGTGGGTAAGCTTCTGACCGAAACGCTGGAAATTGCTCCGCATATCTACCGAACCTGGAAAGTCGTTTCGCTAGAAGATCTTCCTAAGTTGATCGTGAAAAGCAATTTTGCGAAGGAGATCGTTTTCGAGCCAGTCCCGACAGACTATCTACGCCAATTGGACGAGCTAGACTACATTATTGATTACCATAAGAGCCATTCCTACAAGAGTATCGCCAAGGTGGACCTGACTATGAATTCGCAGGTTCCGGTTACCCATGTGGCAATTGGCCGCTAAGGTATTGACAT
>JAUHWE010000547.1 GCA_030424825.1 Verrucomicrobiia bacterium | reverse complement strand
TCATGCAGAGCGAAGTGACAGAAATCCCGCTTTCTAAAAGCAAGTCTGCCTCATTTGCCAAGGTCATTCCTACCACATCGCAACCCCAACTCTTCAGAATTCGAACCTCTGCTTTCGTTTCGAAACGGGGCCCTCTTGTTTGAGCATAGACTTTATCTGTTTCAATGTTCTGCGGGCTCAAACGCTGTAAATCTGCTAGCAGACGATTGTCAATGCGAGGAGCGAATCCGCTCGGCTCGTCGTCAATGAACGTCTTGGGAGCAAAACTCACGTAGTCAGAACAGGAAACCAATGTTCCCGGACTGAGAGTCTCCTGTAAGGATCCAACAGATGTGATCGCAAGTACGGTATCCACCTTCAACGCTTTAAGTGCCGAAACATAGCCTCGATAGTTGCTTCGATGAGGGGGAAGTGGATCGCTAAAACCATGCCGATTCGCCAGCACAATACCCCGGTGCCGCTTAAGTTCAATACTCCCATAGGGCGTAGACACCTTTTCCAATTTCCAAGTCTCAAACAAGGTTGAGCGGGTTATACTCGTTCCGCTGATGATCGCTAGATTCATAGCTTCTTATCTAGAGTGCGATTGAGCTCAGAATCAACATTCAACGCGACTCTCTCGCCAGCAAGCGCTTAGAAATACGCTCCATTCGTTTTTTTAGCGATTCAGAGTCAATAGATCCCCAACAGTGCCGATATACTACCGAATCCATCATGAATCGTTCAATCCCCGAAACCATCTCCGCGAACCAGCACAACCTGGAGCAATGCAAAAAGTTTCTCGCTGGAAATCGTTCTTGTTTTTACCAAGGCTTTTGGAAAAACGCTCCTTACAAGCAGGACCGAAAATCCGAATTCCCTGAGGCAGAAGAGAAGTCCAAGCAGGGCCAGAATTAGCCCTGAGTTCTGAAATCAGGAGAACAGAGTGCCGCAACTCCTTACAGGAGCGGACTTTTTTCTGTTGATTTTCCATTTGCCACTCCTAGCTTCAGCCCCTTCGACGGCCTCGTGGTGTAATGGTAGCACTAAGGATTCTGATTCCTTCTGTCGGGGTTCGAATCCCTGCGAGGCTACCAACGAATTCAATATTGGGAAACCGCTCGAACTCACTACGATAATTCCGGTAAAGGTTGGGAAGAATGAGCAAGAGCTTTTCAGAAAAAGCCTTTCACGAGCACTTTGACTATTGTCCAAATTGTGGGTACAAGAAGCACGAGGCTGAAAGCCAATCTCCCTTTAATTGCCGGAACTGCGGGATCGAGATATTCTTCAATTCCGTAACTTCAGTCGCAGCTCTGTTAGAGAACAGCGCCGGGGATGTCCTTTTTACACGGCGAAAACAAAATCCCCAAAGGGGAAAACTAGGTATTCCAGGAGGATTTGTAAACTCAGGTGAAAACTTGGAAGAAGCCCTACTCCGTGAAGTCCACGAAGAAGTAGGCATTGAATTGAAATCCTCGAGCTATCTGGGCGGTTGGCCCAACAAGTATTCCTACAAATCAGTCATTTATTCGGTTACCGACATTTACTTCGTCACTCAAGTCAAAGACTTTCAATCCATCACAATCTGTCCGGATGAAATCGACGGAGTATACATCGCCAACCCCACGACAATTGAACTAGACGATCTGGCATTCCCGACTTTGAAAACTGCTGTTTCAGCGTATTTAAAATATCGCGACAAGAACTAGTCACTTCGGTTTCTCACCCTTTGAACTCCCCATCTGAAACCTCGACCATTTTCCAGTCTTCTTTTTCTCGAGACGATGGGGGACGGGTACCAGTCGCAACGATTTGGAGATCCTTGTCCAGCACTGACCAGAATCGATCCTTCCGACCCGAATCCAATTCGCCCAAAGCATCGTCCGCCAGCGCTACTGGCCTAAAACCAAACCGGTTCTGCCAATATTCGATTATTGCCAAAGAGAGGGAGAGTGTTATGGAACGCTGTTGTCCCTCTGACGCGAAGTCATCCGCAGACATTCCATTTAAAGAGATAACAAAATCATCGCGATGAGGCCCTTTCCCTGTCGATTGCAGGTATCCATCGCGTTTCCGGTTTTCGTCTAGCAATCTGAGATAGTCCCCCGCTTTCTCAAGTTCTCCACTTCGGGAATAGTCCACCGACAAAGATTCACCTTCGAGCGATAACTCCCTATGCACATCGACGGCATGCTCCATCAAGGTATCCAATACCTCCTTTCGTATTTTGCAGATCATCAATGCGGGCTCGTCCATTTGCGCCTCGAAGGCAGAAACTACGGCCTTTGGTTCGTTGCGTTTCAACAAGGCATTCCGCTCTTGCAGAAGCTTTTGAAACGTCTGCAAAGCCTTAAAATATTCCCTATCGACACCGCAAATGAATGCATCGAAAAAACGTCTCCGATTCCCAGGGGTCCCGCGAGTCAATTGTAAGTCGTTGGACGAGAGAATCACAGTTGGAAACCGGCCCACAAAATCTGATAGCCGCTTCACGGGTTCACCATCGATCCAAACCTCCTTGCCCGATTTCTTTATCCTCGCTCTGACTTGGGTTTCGCCAAGATTTTCGTGCTCCAATTCGTAAGCGATTTCCGCATAACTTGCTGCCGGCCCTATTACGACCCGATTTTCATGCGTGCGAAACGGTCGCAAAGCCGTGACTAAACCCAGAGCCTCTAGCAGATTTGTCTTACCCTGCCCGTTGCAACCATGAAGAAACACTCGCGGCGACCCGAGCTCCAGCCGACTCAATCTGATATTCCGATAATTGCTAACGCTGATTCGACTAAACTGCATCCCACAATTTATTTACAAGAACCAACGCCCTACTAAAATCCCAGACGCGGATCCCCACCCAGCGGAGACGGTTTCGCCGAATTCGGGTCCAGCAGATCTGCCCGGTAATACTTATGCGCCTGCAATCCTGCCCGAAAGGGAACCCCATTATTCTTCACAAATTCTGTAATCGCTTTCAGAATACGCGATTCCTCCCTTTTTGACCACTCAGGATGAAGCCATATTGACCGTCCATCAACCCACTTTCCTAAAGTCTCAATCCACTTCTCGACTGAATTCTCCTCTTCAACAATCAGTTTAAACTCGTCAGCCATTTCCAGAGATGCCTCCAGTGGAGCCGACTGCCACTTAGGACTCAATGTTATCCAGTCGAACGTTCCTTTAATTTCAAATGCGCCGGACGTTTCCAAATGGCATTTCAGCCCTCTCTTTTTTAGCGCCTTAGTCAGGGGAGAGAGATTATGAATAGTGGGCTCCCCTCCTGTGATGACGACGAACTCTGGTTTCGCAGCACTGGCTGTATCGGCTATCGCATCGGCATCTATTCGGTTCACATTCTCAGGGATGTAGTCAGGGTGCCAAGTACCTGCCGAATCGCACCAAGGACAATGTACTGGACAGCCGAACAATCGGACAAAGAAGGCAGATTTCCCCAAATGATCCCCTTCACCCTGCCAAGAGTGAAACATTTCATGCACCGGATAATACATTAGCTTCTATCCGGAGAATAAATCGCGCTGTTTCTCACATCTTCCTTCACCATGACTGAAATCAGAAAGGCCCTTCCTGCTGTCATGTTTTGTATCATCGGTTTGGCGACACTGTAGAGGTGCCTCGCGATTCCTTCGCTTGAACATTGTTCAACCACAAAAGGCTTAAACACATTGTTTCCATCCGCATCCTTCAACTGAAGGAAGTCATCTAGCAACGGGTCGTCTTGGTTGAATACGCAGGCATGATCCAGATTGTCTTCAATCCATGACCGAAGCGATTTCAGCTTTCCAAAATCAACGACAAAACCACATTCGTCCAGCTGCTCGCAACCAAAAGTAAATGTGAAGCTCCAGTTGTGTCCATGAATCTGTGCGCAATGGCCATCGTGTCTATGCTGACGATGGGCAAAAGGAATTTCTGAATAGGTTTTTTGGCAAGTGAACATGCT
>JAUHWE010000546.1 GCA_030424825.1 Verrucomicrobiia bacterium | reverse complement strand
TGTGCTGGATAATCCGCTTGGAACGGCTTTCGACCCAAGGGGCATAGAAGAACTCGATCAAGGTAAACGGGAGCAGGATCAGCAAGAAAATGACCCCCGAAAGCAAAACGAGGATCGAAAAGAGGCGGCCCGCATCGGAATGGAATGTGATGTCACCAAACCCCAGAGTAGACATCACGGTGAAGGACCAATAGAAGCCCGTCAGCCAAGAATGCTGCTGGCCTTCCCAGGCCATCAAAAGATGGAATACGATCGTAAACACAATCACCATCCCAGTCAGCGTTAACAGGAACCGGCTGAGTAAGCGCAGGTTGCGACGGCGGGATTCGCCCGCTTTCATGGCAGCTACACTGGAGGAAAGGAATTTCAAAGGTTCTGCAATGGGCTCGTACGCTCGTTTCTCAAGCGGTAGATCGGTTATTTCAATCTATGCGACTGATACAAGACTGGAATGAACTTTTGGACCAATAACCCTTTTAGGCTACGCCATAGCGGAGATCCTTCTGGAACGCGATCAGTTTCCTACTTCACGGTGAAATTCGGGCATTGGCTCAGGAATTTGACAGGATTCCGGTAGAATACCTGGTCAATCGCATCGTCATCGTAGCCTCGGCGCCGCATTTCCTGGGCAGCGTAAGGAACGGCCAACGGAACGCTCACCCCCCAATCGCAGGCTGAATTCATCCAAAGCCGATCAGAACCAAAATTCTCCAGAATATCGATTGCCCTTGCCGAAGTGCATTTAGATTCCGGATACAAGGTTAAGCCACCCCAAAACCCAGCATCCATAACGTACTTCGCCGTGTGCTCCTCCACGTGGTCGATCAAAACCTTCCCTGGATCGATGCGCGAATCGCTTTTGATCAAGTCAACAATCAGCTGGGTCCCCTTGCGCTTGTCCTCCAAGTGGGGCGTGTGCACTAGGATAAGCTGGTCATTTTCCGCCGCTACATTCACATGCTTCTCCAGCACAGCCATTTCATTGCGGCTGTTCTTGTTTAGACCGATTTCACCAATTCCCAACACGTTCTCACGCTTGAGAAACTCGGGAATCAGAGCGATCACTTCGTCAGCCAGCTTAACGTCCTCCGATTCTTTCGGATTGATGCAAAGCCATGAAAAATGGGGCAGGCCAAACTTGGCAGCGCGCTTGGGCTCGTAGTCGGTCAACTGGCAAAAATAGTCATAAAACCCGTGCACCGAGCTTCGGTCGAACCCGGCCCAGAACGCGGGCTCGCAAACGGCTTTGCAACCAGCCGTCACCATTGCTAAATAGTCGTCAGTCGTGCGACTGACCATGTGGGCATGCGGTTCGATGTATCTCATTGCGGTTTGTCGGGCCAAGCGCCACAGGCGGCTTTTGTGGTGGCGACGGGAATCAGTTCGTCAGTCGGGTCGCTCAGCGCAAGCAAAACGCTTTGAGCGCGGTTTTCGGAATCCAACTCCTTCAAGGCATCTTTGAATGCCTTGTATCTAAAATCGTCCGTGAACCCATCTCGTTCTACACGATCCATAAAGGCCGCGATATCGATTAATTTCGCCCGCGCCTCCATGTAGTAGAGCTCAACGGTATTCTGCTTTTCTTTCGGTTTCATCGTTAGAAAACGTTTAATGAGTCAACTGTGTTTTGTGGTTCATGCGGTTGCGAGAGAAAAGAGAAGACACACAATTTCTTTCTCTGGATCTATTTTTTCACCGCACTCACCGCTTGGATTACTTCCCTGTTAAAACATTTAGACAATTACAATTTTTCGAGCGGTCGCGGTTTCATTACTTGGCATAATTGCGGCGTAAAGCCACTTCTTCAAAACTCCCTCTACGGATAAACGAGTTCGTTCAGCGTATAGTACGCTTTGGGGACACTCACTCTGCGTCCGCTCAAGCTTTGCAATCGGTTAATCTCGAATTCGTAGACTTTGCCCGCTAGCAAAGGCAATTTTACTGCGAGCGTTCGTCCGTCTATCAAAAGGTTTACTGACTGCACCTCGACCGTTTCAAGGTCGGTTTTCGGAGCGCCATAGTTGCGGGTATAAGGATAGTGGTACCTCTGGACGGTCACCGTTCCGACATCGATTTGCGTCTGATCCAAATTTTCCGTGAAAGTGATATTGAATCCGGTATCCGTAAGTTTGATATCGAGAATCTCAAAGGGATTCGTCCCGTCCCAAACGACCTTCTGAAGACCATAGAGCTTTCCCCCTTTCGACTTCCATCCACGTCCAGTTTGTCCCACCCAAAGTGTGCCCGCATCATCAAAGCGAAGACGGATGTTCCCACTCTGAAACCCATCTAGAAAGTTGATCACCATGCCCTGGTAAACCCCTTTCACTTTCTGTAGCGACATGCGAAAGAGGTTCGACTGGGTTTGATCTCCTACAAAAATCTGTCCTGCAAATGGGCCAAATTTTCCACCCGTCGTATCCCATTCGGGATTGCCGGGCGAGTTCGCAACTTCAACGTTCGGGATCCAGATGGCGGGAATCTCCCGGAAACGGTCAAAGTCTTCTTCCCTTCCCGCATTTATCAACTCGACCGAGTAGCCTCCCCTGTCTCTGAGTGAGACCGGATGCCCGTAAAACTTCCCCGGTTCGAGCAAGTGCAGCTTGGATGTAGCCACCCAGTCTCCTTGGTTATCGATGCAGAATATCTCTCCCCACGGACTCATTCCCAATCCTGCGGGAGACCGCAATCCCACCGCGTAGGGCTCGAAGGTTCCATCCGGAAATACACGATAGCCCCAACCTCTGAACCCGCCGACGCTTCCCATGGCGCCACCGAGATTCAATGTGCCTTGAGCCTGATGATCCAGATTCAGCAACCCATGATAAACCCCGGCCGCATCTTTCACGGGTCCGTAGTGGTATTCATGATAATTGTCGTGAAAATCGAATTCGCTTGTGACTTGAACATACTCGTCAGCCGTACCGTCCCGATCCAGGTCGACGAGGCGCGTAAGTTCCGGCTTCTGGGCCACCACAATGGTCCCATCATCGTCGCACAGCAAACCCGCCGGCTCATGAAGCCCAGACGCGAACAAAGCCCAGTCTCCACCGTCCTCCAATCGCCAAACCTCTCCAAGACGGGTTGCGACCCACACGGTTCCATTGTCATCGATATCCAATCCAGTGGCGCTAAACCTCACGCCTTCCGGCGTCTCGACCGTCTCGATCGAATATCCCTCGGGAGCGTATCGAACCTGTGCTTCCGCTCCCACGCAACACCAGAGACCCGCAAATAAAAGGGCCAGACAATGTTGTTTTGCAATTTGAATTCCAAAATCCATGACCGTCTTCTATTTCGTTAATGTAATGCTGAACTGGTTACGCTTTGCCTTGTCGACAATGAATCGGCCCACCAGCACCGCCCCATCGGTCGACTCCAGATTGAGGTCGTCTTCAGGCAGCCTCAGTGTGATCCGCTTTTTCCCAAATCCTTCTAGTTCAAAATGGAAACGAATCGATTTCAAACCATTGGGACTGGCCGAAATCCTGACCCGACGCTTTTCATCTGCATACTCAAACCGGGGATAGTCTCCCACCGTATACTTAACGAAACTGCCCGCGAATGGCTCTCCCTCTACAAGCAGTTGAATCCCCTGAGAATCATGGAAAAGCCATTCTCCCAGAATTCGGCTGGCGTCCTTACCCCGCCCGTCGATATTCGGTCCGACATTGAGAAACTCGCCATCCCACAACCCGACGATAGAATTTGTAACCGGACTGTATCCATAATTCAAGCTGCCAGGATACCCCACCGCGATACTTTTTGGCGGAAGGTGCTCAATCTTCTTCCGAATCACAATCGGACGTTCTGTGGCCTTCACGAAATAATTCGTTTGCCGTAGACGATTTCGCGCCGCAATCGACAAGGGCTCATATAAATTGTCCCCAGTCAAAAAGACCTGTAGGCGTGGATTAGCCTCTTTCTTCAAATAGCTCAAC
>JAUHWE010000545.1 GCA_030424825.1 Verrucomicrobiia bacterium | reverse complement strand
TTAGATAAAGTTCATAGTAAAGTCCGCGTTGTTTCATTAGAGACTCGTGAGTGCCCCTCTCGGCGATCTTCCCTTTGCTGATATAGAGAATTTCATCTGCGGATCGAATGGTTGAGAGACGATGGGCGATGACGAAGTTGATCCTTCCCGTAAAAATCTTCTGCATGCCATTCTGGATAAGCACTTCAGTTTCCGTATCGATAGAGGAGGTTGCCTCATCCATGATGAAGATCTGAGGATCGGCAACCATCGCGCGGGCGAAAGAAATGAGCTGGCGTTCCCCGGTAGAAAGTCTCGCGCCTCCTTCGCCGATCTTCGTGTCGTATCCGTTTTCCAGTTTCGAAATAAATCCTTTTGCGTTTACGATGCGGGCCACTGCATCGATCTCTTCATCGGATGCATCGAGACGGCCATAGCGAATGTTTTCGCGAATGGTGCCGTTGAATAGATGCGGTGTTTGCAGGACGATGCCCAGTTGGTTTTGGAGCCAGTTGAGGCTTCGTTCCCGGTAGTCGACTCCATCGATTAAAAGGGATCCCCCGGTCGGTTCGTAAAACCGGGAAAGCAAATTGACGATGGTGCTCTTGCCTCCGCCGCTGGGTCCGACTAGGGCGATTGTCTGTCCTCGTTCAACCGTTAGATTGAAATTGTCTAGAACGACTTCTTTTTCATTGTAGGTGAAATCGACGTTGCGGAATTCAATATGCTCGATTCGGTCCTTGTATCCATCGGGAGCAATGGTGGGGTCCTTTTTGTCCGCGAATTGCTCAATCCGCTCGAGTACTTCGGGCGAGTCAAATATTTTGGGACGCGTTGAGAGCAAGCCCATCACGCGCTCACCGGCTGCTTGGGCGCCAAGCAACTCTGCTAGAACCATGGCGATCTGGTTAATGGGTAGGAAAAACTGTCCGGCGTAGCTGATGAAAGCGATCAGAGTGCCAAGGGAGAGGGAAGCGCTGAGGACGTCCCTGCCTCCGAACCAGAGAGCCAGACCAGAGCCCACGCTTCCAATGGCCACAACGATGGGTAGGTAAACCGCTCCCAGTAGGGCGCGGCGAATCGATGCGGCGTACATGTCCTCGGTTTTAGATTCAAACTCGTCTAGATTCTCCTTCTCTCGGCCCAGGGTTTTGGTCGTGGTCACACCGGCAATTCCTTCGCTATAGGAAGCGGTGATGCGTGAATTGTGCTTACGTATTTGCCGGGAAGCGATGAGCATCCGCTTGCGGAAGAATCGGCTGAGTAGGATCAACGGGATTAGGGTTGAGAACACGAGCAGCGCTAGCTTCAAATTGAGAACGAGCATGATCGTCGCCATCGCGATGACCAGGAAGAATCCCCAAACGATGTCGAGAAATCCCCAAGCGAGGATTCGAGACAGTCGGTCGCAATCCGCGGTCAGGCGTGAAATTAGCCAACCCGCGGGTTGGGTATCATAGAAGGCGAACTCCAATTCTTGTAGACGCTTGAAGCAGTCTCTCTTAATGTCGAAGCTGATGTGGTGGGAAATGCTTCCCGCGCACCGAATAAAGACGAAGACCAGAATGGAGAGTGATAGCGATAGGGCAAAGTATAGGGCTCCGGGCAGCCACAAGTCCTCCACGGGCTTGCCCTGCTCGATGATATCCACCGCGATCTTTGTTGCGATTGGGAAAAACGCTTCGATCCCGCTCAATGCGACAGCGGATAGGACGAGAGGAATCAATAGCCGTTTGTGCCCAAGGGCGTAAGAGAAAATGCGTCTCCAAAGTTCGAGGTCGATCTTGTGGTGGATTTCGTCTTCTGCTTGATGCGCTTTCATGCCACTACTGGATGGGTTTGAATGCTCTAGGCGGTTAGCTTCGTTTGAAGTTCTGTCTGAATGGCCCAAAGTCGCTGGTATAGCCCTTCTTCTTTTGTAAGCGTATCATGGGTACCCTGTTGAATGATGCGTCCCTTCTCCAAAACGATGATCGTATCCGCATGGGCCAAGGTGGAAAGCCGATGGGCTACAATGAGGGTCGTGACCTTGCCCCGTCTCGATTCGAGGGTTTCGATGATCCTCTTTTCGGTTTCATTATCTACAGCGCTCAGCGCGTCGTCCAGGAGCAGTACGGGAGGATTGCTCAAAAGTGCTCGGGATACGGCGACCCGTTGGCGTTGGCCGCCTGAAAGGGTGACGCCGCGCTCTCCAATTTCCGTTTTGTACCCCTCTGAGAATCCGAGGATCGTTTCATGAATGGAAGCCGCTTTCGCCGCAGACTCGATTTGCTGCTGGCTTGCGGAATAGGCTCCGAATCGAATATTCTCTGCGATGGACCGGGAATAGAGAAACGGTTCCTGTAATACGACTCCGAACTGCTGGCGGATAAAGCTCCGGTCGAGATCTTTCAGGTCCATTCCGTCGAGGAGAATGCTTCCTTGATTACAATCGTAGAAGCGGAGAAGTAGATTCATTAGCGTTGTTTTTCCTGCGCCAGACGCCCCTAAAATGGCCAGGGTTTCCCCAGGCTCGACGGTAAAGGAGATGTTCTCGACAGTCTGCTTGTCTTCGGCGTGTGCAAATGAGACGTCGCGAAACTCGATTCGTCCGGATATCGGTTGTTCGGGCCGGAGCTGGATCTTGTCGTGAAGCGTTTCCTTGGGTTCCGCTAGGATTTCGTTGATCCGGTTGAGAGCCACGACCGTTTTTCCCAGATCGGTCAGTATCCGACCGATCATGCGGACGGGCCAGAGAACAATGTTCAAGAGAGTGAGAAAGGCAAACAGAGTTCCAATCGTGGTAAGTCCCACTGCGGCCATGTAGGAGCCCACCACGAGGGCGAACCCTATCTGGGCGAGATTCAAAAGATCCGAGGGTGCCCAGAAATTAGCCATCAGCCGGATAAGCCGAATATTGGTGTCGCGATATTCCTGATTGGGCTTGGAGAATTTCTCTATTTCGTAGTCGTGTCTCCCAAATGCCCTTACCACGCGGATGCCTGTAATGTTCTCCTGAACGACAGCGGTAAGTTTGCCCTCCGATTCGTCCACTTCCTTGAAAATGGATTTTACGCGCTTGAAATAGTAGTAGCCAAACAATACTATCACAGGTATCAAAAAGGTAGATACCAATGTCAGTGTGGCATTCATGACGAGCATTACGGGAATTACGGTGACTACTAGGATGAGGGAGCGTCCGATTTCGACAACGTGAGCGGCGAGAAATATGCGCATTGTCTCAATGTCCGACGTGCATCGTTGAACCAGATCTCCCGTCTCAACCTGGTCGATGTATCGATTGGGTAAGCGCTGAATATGATTGTATAGACGATCTTTGAGCTGTTTGCAAATACCGTCCGAAGCGGTCGCTGCGAAGCGTTTCTGAAAGTGGTTGAATACACCTCCAATGATTGAAAACAAGAGCATCGCGATTGCCGGTATCCACAGATTGAGGGAAACCTGTTCGGCGCCGCCCAACATTTGAATGATCCGGTCCAGGAGTGGGTTGACCCCAGCGGAATCGGAATCGAGTACATGGTCAATCGTTGCGCTGCCGATCAGCGGAACCAGAAACTCGAAAGAAGTTGCGAGAAAGAGAGTGATTGCAGCGAGCGCATATCTCCATCGGTTCCCTTCGATCAATTGCCAGATCTGACGGTGGGCAGGACTTGGAGCCCTGGATTGAGCTGTCTGTTCATTGTCCATTTGATTGGGAGTTCAAATAGGTTGAGAATGAGAGTGAATGGCGGTGTTGATGGGGAAAGTGGCAAAAAAAAAGACCCGCTTTATAAAAAAGCGGGCCATATAGGGATGGGAGGGAAATTAGCTAGCCCGCTGCTGTTTTAGTAGCTTCGGGCGTTAATACTGTATCTAGAAATTCTTCAAGAGGCACCCGATGCTATATTCGTTTGGAATGACGTTATTCGACATGGGATTCATTAGTTAGATACGCTTAAAAGGAGTTGCTCCTTCGATGTGGTTGA
>JAUHWE010000544.1 GCA_030424825.1 Verrucomicrobiia bacterium | reverse complement strand
TATGTCCTGGAAATATGGAGGACGAGCGGAGCCGGCAACGGTACGCCAGGCCCGTGGAAATCCTTCTGGGCGATTGTTGTCCACTATCCACTTAGGGGTGAACGATCCATCCACGGCCCATGAGACGCTCTGGTCTTGAACGGTTGCCCAATCGACGCCAACGATATCTTGAATGGCCGGATTGGGGAGATTGAACCAATCCTTAATCGCGTCACCCGGAGGGAGGATATTCGCGGGATTCGCCCGCAGCTTCCCATTTTCGTAGTTGCCCCTGAAATTCGTCTTGCCGAGGAAATTCGAGTTTTCGTTTTTGAAAAGCACCGCGTTGAACGCCGCGTAAAACCGGTCATCGTCTTCGAACGCGGGTTCCTGCTTGTAGTTGGTCGATTCTTTCAGTGCCGATACGCGAACTGCTAAACGGTCTTGTAGCAGGACCTTGTTGTAGTCGAATGAAAAGCGGTTGCTGCTTCGTTCGCCGATTCGGATGCCGAAGGTACCGAAATCTTTGCCTAAGGAAGCTTGGTTTAGCGAATTTTCGATGACCCCACCCGGGCTTCCGATGCCGAATAGCAAAGAATTAGGCCCACGACTGATGGTGACACGACCGGTATTGTAGGTATCGAAGGGTATGTCGGTAAGAAAATAGCTTCGCGTCAATTCCGCCCGAGCTAACCCGCGGACGCGTTGCGCGTTTTGAGGCGAGCGAAGCGTACCCGTGGTGTTGGTACTGTTTGCGGCTCCTCCATTAATGGCGGCAGAAGAGTAATTTCCTTGTTCTCCACTGACCTCCGCACTCATGACGTAAGAAAGAGCAGTTTCGGCATCCGTCGCGCCGGTATCGGTAAAAAACTCTTCTGTCAGGACGGATATCGATTGGCCGACATCGCGCAGCGATGTTTTCAGCCGCGAGCCCGCCAAAGTCGAGGTCGCTCGATAGCCTTGTTCATCATCTCCCGTGATCGAGAACGGGCTGAGTTCATAGACTTCGGAATCGTCGTCCTGAGAATAGGATTGAGGGCTGGCCAGAGCCAGTACGCTGGCCACCCATAGGAAGGCGGAGCGGGTATTGAATCGTTTCGGGTTGGTTTGCATCGGATTTTACAGGTTCTTTCTTGTTGTTTGTTGGTTTGTAGGGGGGGGCCGGAGTCTCAAGGGAGTGATAGCCCCTTGATGTGAGGCGGGTGAAAGGCGTAAAGGGTAGGGAAAGGATAGAATGAAATGATGACTCGGATTTCAATGAACTCGTCCCGTTACATGTAACTGAAGGATGGACAAGTATCGGTTTTCCTCTAGGATTTGTCGCGAGAGTCGAAAAAATGGTGCGAGCGCAGGGAAACGGGAGTTACATGTAAACCAATGGGTAAGCCGGCAAAGATGAATATGAGAGAGCTTGCCGCATTGGCTGGCGTATCTGTCATGACCGTTTCTCGAGCCTTGCGGAACAATCCGCAAATTAGCGATGAAACGCGACAGCGAATCAAGAAGCTCGCCGAAGCGAATGGCTACCGCGTCAATCCATTGGTGTCCGCCCAAATGGCCAGCATTCGAGCACGGCGGCTGATCCGGTATGAGGCAACCATTGGATTATTGATCTACACTCCACCGGAGGGGTTATGGGTGGGCGCTCGCAAGGTGATCGATGGAGTGCTGGAGAGCAGCGAAGCGATGGGATTCAGTTGCGATTTATTTGATTTAGCCGAAGGGGACTTCGATGTGAGTCGTTTGAATCGAATGATTCAGGCTCGGGGAATCCAGGGATTAATCGAAGCGCCGATGCTGATGGGCCTGAATCACTACCCTATCGATTTTTCAAACTTGATCGTGGTTAGCAGCAATCCAGGGTCGCTCCCGCAAGTTTTTCATCGCGTATGTCCTGACCACTACGGGAATATGGATATGCTGCTTCGGCGATTATACGAACAGGGGTTTCGTCGTCCTGGGTTGATGGTTCCGCACGATCTGAATAGGCGATTCAATCATCTTTGGACGTCGAGGTATCTTGCATTCCAGCAAACGGAGAGGCTGGGGAAAATCCCGCCGCTTATGCCCGAGCATACGCATTCCTATGAAGTGGATCGTTTCTTAAAGTGGTTCGAAAGGTATCGACCCGACGTTTTGATTGTATCCAGCCAGGAACTCTTTCAAAACGGCTTTTTCGAAAAGGCAGGGTTGGGAATCCCAAAGGATATCGAGGTCGTAAAGATCAATATCAATGACACGACCCGAGGTTTCAGTGGAATCAACATGATGTCTGATGCGGTTGGGGCGGGATGTGTGAAACTGCTTGCGCAGCTACTGTATAACAACGAGTTCGGGATTCCCGAAAACCCAATGTCTATACTCGTGCCGGGGCGGTGGGTTCCAGGGAAAATGTGCCCGACGCTAGCGGGCTGAGGGAGCGCGTGGGAAGCAATGGGTATTTGTTATTTCGCTATCTGTTCCTGGATCCAAGGGAGAATGGCAGCTGCCCAGCGTCGGTAGCCTTCTTCGGATAAGTGGAGGAAGTCGGGCATGATTTCTGGTGAGAGAGAACCATCGGACTCGAGCAGTTTTGGGCTTATGTCGAGATAGGTGATTTGTTCGCGGGACTCGAGCTGCGAAATGATTTTGTTGATACGATCGATCTGGGGCCGGAATTTATTGTCCGAAGTCTGGCCGCGCGGAAACACTCCCATTAGGAGGATACCTGCGTTGGGATAGGATTGAGTCAATGCATCTACTACGGCGATAATGCCGGCGGCGATGGTTTCTGGTGGGTCGGAGGTGAATGACAGGTTGTTGGTGCCGATTAGAAGTACAACCGCTTTGGGGTCTAGGTTTCCAGTCGCTCCGTAGCTCAGTCGCCACAGCAGATTCTGTGTCGTGTCTCCGCCAATACCAAAATTGGCGACCCCGATTGGCGCGAAGCGCTTTTCCCAAAAGGCGTTTCCACTGCCGTTCCATCCCTGGGTAATCGAGTCCCCGATGAAAACGACGGGAGCGCTGCCTTCGGTTGCGATCGCCACATCCGCTGCGTGCCGTTCGTACCATTCGGATAGAGACATCCACCGGTAGTTAATCATTCTTGGGCTGGGTGAGAGCGAGTCGGGGAGATTAGCCGTATCAGCGAACGTACTGGTTGGACCTGCCCAGATAACAGCGTAAGTGACAAAGGAGGCTAGGAGAGTGAGCAAACGGTTTACGATTGATCTTTGAAGCGGGACAGTCATTTTCGGAGATCGCTATGGAGGAATCTGGCGACATTAGCAAAGGAGATTTAGGGAAGACGGAAATTAGGAGGAAAAATTTCATAATAATATCTACTTGTGGTGTCTCCTCCTTGTTGACCGAATGATTTAACCTAAATGTCCGAACATCCTTCAGAGCAAAATCGGTGGTATGCTGAGAATTTAGAACCTCATGAAGGGATGCTTCGCGCCTGGCTGGGGAGTCGGTTTACTGCGGGATTGGATTTGGATGATATCATTCAAGACGCCTACCTTCGTGTCTTTCGAGCGCACCAGGAGAGGGAGATTAGGGCTCCCAAAGCCTTCCTGTTTGCCACCGCCCGAAACCTTGCCCTAAACGCGGTTCGCGCCTCCAAGGTACGGGGGGAGCCGTGGTCGAGTCCCGTGGAGGATCTTGATCTGCTCGACGAGACGGAGGATTTCGTGGAGACGATCGCTCGAAATCAGGAGTTGGAAAGACTGACCCTCGCCATTCAAACGCTCCCCAGGAGCTGCCGACGCATCTTCACCTTGTGCAAGGTTTATGGAATGGCCCCGAAAGAGATCTCTAATGAGCTGGGAGTTTCGCTTCCAACCGTATATACCCAACTGGCTATCGGAGTGGACAAGTGCACGGACTACATGCTTCGCGGCAACGAGGGGGGACGATTATGAATAGGGAAAAGCCAGAGCCCAACGAGTTGAAGTCCGCTCAAGCAAAGCGGGAAGCCTCTGAATGGG
>JAUHWE010000543.1 GCA_030424825.1 Verrucomicrobiia bacterium | reverse complement strand
ATCTGAAAACGCCTCGATCGTTCCGATTCACCGCTACCTACGACTTTTAGTATGGTGTCATTGTATCGTTGTCACCTTATCTGAAAAGATGAAAGTGTCTCGCTCCGCCGCAGTAGGGTGCCTGTGATCGGCTAACCGGCCTAGTAGCACGGACCCTGCAATTGTAGCGGCGGAGCGGCGACTATCTCGCCTTGCAATAGAACGCTTCAAGTGGAGATCCAATGGTTTTAGAGACTCTAGGCCGAAGGATTTTGTATTGCACAAGGTCCTACGTTCGAGGTGAATCGTTTTCCCTCCACGCTCTCACTGGGATTCTAACCTTGTCCGCATTCGGTTTCTCAAATACATAAGCTTCATGAAAAAAATCAGATGGGGCGTTCTTAGTACAGCTAAGATTGGGATGCAAAAAGTCATTCCCGGGATGAATAAGTCGAAACACTGTGATGTGGTAGCGATCGCGTCCCGCGATGCGGAAGCGGCAAATCAAGCCGCACGAGAGTTGGGACTGGATACGGCTTACGGAACCTACGAAGCGCTTCTGGAAGATTCCAGTATCGACGCGATTTACAATCCGCTTCCCAACCACTTGCATGTGAACTGGTCAATTAAAGCGCTGGAAGCGGGCAAGCACGTGCTTTGTGAAAAGCCGCTAGGCCTGGACACAATCGATGCAAAGCGACTTTTGGACGCTTCTAGAAGCTATCCGGAATTGAAAGTCATGGAAGCCTTCATGTACCGGTTTCATCCTCAATGGATCACGGCTGAGTCCATGGTCAGGACAGGAAAAATCGGGCCACTGAAAACGATCCAAACAACGTTTTCGTATTTTAATGACGACCCAAAGAACATTCGCAATAGGGCGGATATCGGTGGTGGAGGGCTGATGGATATCGGGTGCTACTGCATTTCCCTGTCCCGGTTTCTCTTCGGGAAAAAGCCGGAGCGCGTAGTGGGCATGATCGAATACGATCAAAAATTGAAGACCGACATATTGAGCTCTGGCATGATGGATTTTGGAGAAGGCACCAGTACGTTTACGTGTTCCACGCAGCTCTTCTATTATCAGCGGGTACAGATTTTCGGAACGGAAGGAAGGATTGAAATCGAGATTCCTTTTAACGCCCCACCAGACGCGGAAACACGAATCTGGCTGCACACCAACGAAGGTGTTTCCGAGAAAGTTTTTCCCATTTGCGACCAGTATACCCTGCAAGGTGACGCTTTTGCGAATTCCATTCTAGAAGATACTCCCGTACCCACACCCTTGTCCGATGCGATAGATAATATGGAGGTGATCGACGCCGTTTTTAAGAGTGCCAAAAGCGGTACATGGAAGATCGTCTGAGAATGGGTCCCGTTCTATCGTCTCAAACCTAAAAATGCTTCGCTTGCTCGAAGCGCAAACCGTCCTAAAGATTAAGGGTTTGATCCGAGGCTGTTTTCAGTTTAATGAACCCACTTGGAAGCCTCTTCTTTGCCGTCACTAGTCCGATGCTTTGTTATTGGCTGCTCGGAGACGATACCAAAATCACCCACATCGCTTCTGCGATTCTCCCACGGCAATCTAATTTCTATTGTTCTTTCGCCGCAAACGGGACTACCTTATCAATCCAGTTTCCGCGTTCGCCGTTACAGAGCCGGTTTTCATCTTAGCCTATACTCCTATTGCCCCATGAATTTCTTTGCCTATTTCCCTAACCAGGTAGTCCTCTTTGTCCTTTTACTGATTGTTCCTGCACACAACATTTCTGCCAGTATTGTCTTAAATGTGGATACGGAAATGACGCCTCCCAATTGGGCCTTGCTCGAGCGGGAGCTGCTTGATGCCAATGCGGAAGCATGTCGGGCATTCTTCGAAAAATATTTTGATGAACGTGGCTATCTTCTCTGTGTAGAGCGATGGGGTGGGGATGATGGACCCGACGATGCCATAGAAAATGTAGCGGACTGGCCAATTCTCCATGCTCTTGGGGGCGATGACTCTATTTTGGCAATGTATCGAAAAGCATGGGAGGGGCATTTGAGGCAATACACCGAAGCTAAAACCGTAGAAGTCCCCTTTGCCCGTGACGGGATGTATTACAAGGAGTTTCCCGTAATGATGGATTGTATGCACAATGGAGAAGGGCTCAGGGTGTTCAACTTACAGGGCCTGTCGGATCCCGGAAACATCGACTTTCAAAATCGGGTGCGGCGTTTTGCGGGCTTTTACATGAACGAAGATCCGGGGGCCTTAAACTACGATTTCGAGCACAAGATCATCAAAAGCATGTTCAATGGAAGCCGGGGTCCTCTAATGCGGAAGACTACGGGTCTAGATTGGGCGGGTGATCCCATCGAGGTGGAGAATCGGTTCCACCTAGGTCACGGGGAAGAGAATTATGCGCAGATGGTCGAGCATTTCAAAGATTACAACGACACTCTCGGAGATCATCCGCAAAATTTGTCCGCCACGACTCTGGCTCTGAATGCTTACATTCTGACTGGTGAAGAAAAATATAAGACCTGGCTTCTCGACTACGTCGAGGCGTGGATGGAGAGGATGAAAGAGAACAACGGTATCATCCCCTCGAGCATCGGTCTGGATGGCACGATTGGTGGTGAAACGGATGGAAAATGGTGGGGCAGCGTATACGGCTGGGGCTTTTCCGTAGTCGTGCCGCAAACCGGCGAGATTGCCCACCGCACACGTGTTTATCGAGGTGTTATTGGATTCGGTAATGCCTTTTTGCTTACCGGGGATCGTCGGTACATCGATGCCTGGACCAACATGCTCGATATCGTTAACTCAAACGCCAAAGTCGTAAAGGGAGTAAAGCGGTATCCTTATATGTATGGAGACGATGGCTGGTATGACTTTAAGCCGGAACCCGTCAACTGGGGCGGTCTGGATGCTTGGTTTTGGACCCAGTCTCCGAAAGATGAGATTCGGGTAGCCGACGATCCATGGGTCAAGTTCCTTAGCGGTAAGGACCCCGCGTTTCCTGAAAGGGAGCTCAGGAAAGACTTTAAAACGATTCGAGAGAAAGCGGCTGGAATGAGGGCGGATACAACGACACCCGATACTCGACTCGCTGATGACCCAATGAAATTCAACCCGGCTACCGTAGGAACGCTCCGGCAGCTGATGATGGGAGGCCTCGACCCGGGAAGAGGGGCCGCCCCCTTGCATTGCCGCTTGCGGTATTTCGATCCGGTTCATCGTCGTGCAGGAATCCCAGATGATGTGGCTGCCTTGATCGATACCTTCAGCGATGAGTCTGTATCCGTAACGCTAGTTAACCTTAACCAGTCCGAAGCAAGAGAAGTGATCGTCCAAGCGGGCGCCTACGGTGAGCACCGAATCACTCGAGTCGCATCCGGGGCTGAAAACGTGAAGGTCGAGGGATCGAATTTTCGGGTAAAGCTGGAAGCTGGCTGTGGAAGTCAGTTGACGATTTTCAACCAAAGGTACGTGGAAAAGCCGACAATGAGCTTTCCTTGGAACTGAAATTCCGATTCGATCTTTACCTTCACTGCTCCAGCTATTGTTCAATGAAATTAAAATCTCTCACTATAGCCGTTACGGCGTTAATATCCGGATCTCTCAATCTTAATTCCGCGCAAGAAAAGCCCAACGTAATCATTCTCCTCGCGGACGACCTGGGCTACGGCGATGTGGGTTTTCATGGAAGCGATATTCAAACGCCCAATATCGACCGACTTGCGAGCGAAGGCGCACAGCTAGAGGCCTTTTACGCCTGTCCCATGTGCACCCCGACTCGTGCCGGATTGATGACAGGTCGCTATCCGATTCGTTACGGTCTCATGCGATCAGTCATACCTCCTCAGCGGGATTTTGGCTTGGATACCTCCGAGGAAACGTTGGCTGACGTTTTTGCCAAGGCGGGATATAAGCGGCGCGGCATCATGGGGAAATGGCACTTGGGTCACCGAAGGAAGCAATGGCTGCCTTTAGAGCGCGGTTTC
>JAUHWE010000542.1 GCA_030424825.1 Verrucomicrobiia bacterium | reverse complement strand
GGCCAACTGGTTTGGGATCCAAATCAAGAGCGCTACGAGACTTTGACCGACAGCAATGCGGGTGGGGATCAAGGTGTTGGCAATGTCAACCGACGCAACGTCATCGTTTACAGCCCTGATTTCAGCACGGTCGATTTGATCGAAGGAACTGCCGCCAACAGCAATTACTCCACTCGAGCAAGCAACTCGAGCTTCCACAATGTTTCGAATGGAAATGACAACCCCTCCAATCTCGAGCACTTCGGAGTGCCCCTAGGCTCAGTCAGCGGAACCGGATTCTCTGAGTTTGGTGAAGAAGATGTGACGAAGTTCACAGCCACCCTTACCCAGAACCTTATGGAGGGAATGTATCTCGAACTTTCGGTCAACGACTCTATGCGCCAAACGGATGGCATCCTAGCGGGCAATCCTCAATTAAATGTGGATCTCACCCGCCTCCTGCCCGATGGTTCGGTCAATCCCTACTGGTACGGTAATGGTGAAGGCTACTACTTTATGGAGAGTCACTACATCCGATTGGGACGTATCCACGACAATGACACTTTGCGAGCCGCCCTCTCCTATGAGAAGGATTTCGGCGAGCGCTGGGGATTCCATCGCTTTGCGTTGATGGTCGAGGACCACAAAGCCTACGAGTTGCGCGATCGCGATCGGGAGGTTTGGGCAGACCGGCCAAATGGTGGGAATGCGGACGTGGCCAACAATCGCGTATACCGACGACACTATTTTCAGCTTGATGGACCGAAAGAGCAAATCGCAGTGGGCGGATCTCCTGACATGCGCATTTCCGAAACGTTTGATTCCATCTACCATGGGGATTTGAACACGGCTTGGGTCGGCGCGAACAATCGCGATGCCGGTGATGAGGTGAGCACGAAGACCAACATGATCGTCATGCAGAACTACTTGTTCAATCGACGCCTGGTTACGACGTTCGGCTATCGCGACGACGACCTGACAATCGAGGGCCCCCTAACGATTCGCGATCCAGACACGACGGAATGGCGATTTGCGACTCCCGATGACGATCCGGCATTGATCGGCCAATACAACAGCGGACGCCAGGACTGGAATTTGGTTTCAAACGAATCGGCTGAATTCCTGACAACAGGGGCCGTTTTTCACCTGACCAAGAACTTCGCCCTAACCGCCAATAGTTCTGACGGCATCCAGCTTCCAGAACGAAACCGCAATGTATTGCCTGACGATGTGGTACCCAGCCCCTTCGATGGACAAGGAACTGACTATGGCGTGTCCTTTTCGTTTAACGAAAATGCGATTAGCGGCTCATTGAAGTATTTCGAATCGTCAACGCTTCGTGAAAGCACAGGTGGCAGCTTGGCACAGGATGTATTCGTCAATCCGAATAACGACATACTACAGTCCTTTGCCTGGTATTTCGAAGACCAGGGAATCACGGATTTGACGCCCGCCGGAATTGGGGCTGTACAAGGAAATCCAGTGAATTCAACGGAAGCCTTGGTCACGACCTTAGAATCAGGAGCCGATGCTTACCTTTTCGATAATTTGAGCGAAGGCTACGAATTCGAGCTGCTGGCGAATGTAACGGACAACTGGATCGTTCGATTCAACTATTCCTACACTACCAATACGCGCACGAATGTGTTGCTAGAAGGCGTTCCCTGGTGGGCGGAGCGGCGCGCGCTGTTCAATGATCTAGATAGCTACTACATTGCGGCGACGGGCGACACCTCCGTTTTCGATAAAATGCTGGTTGACGCAGACGGCGTCGAGGGAAGCAATTCGGTTGCCAGCCGAGTTGCGGATTCCGACAGCCAGTTGGCTCTAAACCGCGCTGAACAAGAAAACGGTTTCGGCGTCCGCCCCAACAAGGCAAATATCTGGACACGATACAGCTTCAACGAAGGTCGTCTGAAGGGCCTGACCATCGGCGGAGGCTATCGCTACCAACAGGGCAACGTCGCTGGAGTTGACTTGATCAACAACACCAAGCTAATCGGGAACCCCAGCTTTCTAGCGGACTTCATGGCGTCCTATCGGACCAAGGGATTCTTTGGCAAGGGCAATGACAACCATCGGGTAACCTACCAGGTGAATGTTTCAAATCTGCTGGACGAAGACACCCTCATATCGACCAAGATATTTACAGATACGGTCACAAACGAACCCTTTGGCAAGCGGGTTTACCGCACTGACCCACGCAAGGTAAGCTTCACTATACGTACGAGCTTCTAAGCGAGTATTCAGATTCCCATTTAAACCAAGCGGATCGCCTTTCTGGGCGATCCGCTTTTTTGATTCCGGCCAAACGGGAAGACTCACATAGGGCACTAGCATCTAGATCCGTGGGTATAGACTTCATTTTCCCGGAGACCGGAACCAGGGATCATCAAAAGGACGAATCTAGCCCCGTTCTTGGAACGGGCCCTATCTATATGATTTCCCTAATCAACTTCCCTTCCAGGAAGGTTAACCGTTCGTCACGACCAAGATAGGGATAAGTTAGCTGGTTCTGATCAAGTCCTAGTTGATGCAAAATCGTGTTGTGGATATCGCGGAAGTGGTAGGGCCGTTCGATTGCCCGCAAACCGATCTCGTCCGTCGCACCGACTACTTGACCTCCCTTGATGCCGCCCCCTGCCATCCACATGGTGAAGCCTAAATTATGGTGATCCCGGCCAATCCCCGCTTGCGCCTCGGGGGACCGTCCAAACTCGCCCCCCCAAAGAACCAAAGTTTCATCGAGCAATCCTCGGCGCTTGAGATCCTTAAGGAGTCCCGCTACCGGCAAGTCGGTTTGGGCCGCCATTCTCAGATGATTCTCCTCAATGTCATTATGAGCATCCCACATTAGGTCTCCCGTCCCGCCGCCAGAAACAACGGTTGTAAAACGCACGCCCTTCTCAACCAGCTTGCGAGCCATCAAGCAACGCCGACCATAGTCATTGGTCAGCTCTGCCCCAACCCCGTACAAGTCTAGCGTTTCCTGCGGCTCGTTCGAAAGGTCCAGCACCTCCGGCGCCTCGGTTTGCATCTTAAACGCGAGATCGTACGAACTCATGCGAGCGGAAAACTCGTGGTCCGCTTCATGCAAGTTGGACTGGTTGAGATCGTTGATGAATCCGAGTGTCTCTCGCCGGTCCTTCAAGCGGACCCCCTCAGGCAGGTCCAAGTTTAACACCGGCTTGTCTCCCGATCGAAACATAGTGGGCTGATAAATCGCTGGCAGGAACCCTTGGGTGTACATGGGTTGACCTGCCGGTTGAGCGCCTTTTGGATCCGGCATGACGACATAACTGGGAAGCGAGTCGGATTCACTTCCGAGTCCATAGGTAATCCAGGAACCCATGCTCGGCGCTCCCGGAGCCAGACGCCCGGTGAAAAGCTCGTACGCGGCCGCGGAATGGACCACACTGTCTCCGTAGCACGATCGTATGATCGCCAGCTCATCAACGCAGGTCGCCATGTGTGGAAAGAGATCCGAAACCTCGATACCATTCTTTCCATACCGCTTGAAAGTTCGCTTCGTACCTAGCAGCTTGGCATCCGATGGGACAAACTGGTATTCCGCTTCCCCAAATTCTGCGGGTCGCTTTTGACCATGCAGCTTATTGAGAAGTGGCTTGGGATCAAAGGTCTCCATGTGGCTCGGGCCACCGGACATGAACAGAAAAATAACCGACTTCGCTTTGGGGGCAAAATGGGAAGCTCGAGAGGCGAGCGGATTTAAAGCCGACGGGTTCCTCAGAGCTTCGGAATGAAGCATGGAAGCAAAGGCCAGTCCACCCATTCCGCAACAGGCATCGCGCAGAAATTCCCTGCGTGTCCTTGTAGGCAGGCTGTGAGGCAATTTCGGATACTGGATATTATCGGACATACAAAAACTCGTTGAGGTTAAACATAGCTAACGCAAATTCGCTGAGCGGATGGGTACTAATGAATCCGCTTGCGAGCTCCCTCTCTCTATCCAATGGAGGCCTACCCGTTGTCAGG
>JAUHWE010000541.1 GCA_030424825.1 Verrucomicrobiia bacterium | reverse complement strand
GACGTATCCAGATCCAAGTAGTTGAGCGTACGAAGAATGCTCCACTTATCGAAGTTTGGCCCCTGCCCCGTAACCACTGCCACACCGTCCAAAATAGATACACCGAAAGCACGGTCAGGAAACGGATAGACGCCAACGAGGTCGATTGAAGTCTCAGGATCTGAATAATCGACAACCTGAACCCCCACATTTGTGCCAGTAACCAGCGCCAGGCCCGAACCATTGACCGCCATTCCAAAATTGGGTATGCTTCCAACGCCTGAGAAAATTAACTGCGGATCTGTCGGATCACTAACGTCCACAAATCCGATTCCAGTATCCGAACTTGGGTTACTCATCGCAATTATTCCATTTCCGGCATCTAGCGGTTTACCGCGCCTGTCCGAAAGAGAGCCCACCTGTCGAGGAGCCGCAACATCACCAATATCAAAAACAGTAAATCGGCTACTAATATCGTCTCCTGACACGTACAAATAACCTCCCGCCGCGGTAAGGAAATCCACTTGACCCAATACGGGTACCGTATCGATGAGCAAGCCTGCATGATCAAAAATTCGAAAACTACGCTCTCCATCCGCAGCAAAAATGCGATCGCGATAAATCGTAATATCCGTGATGGCCAACTCCGTTTGCAAACCAATCAGCTCGAGCTCCAAAGGATTGCTAATGTCATATACTGATAATGCGCCATCATTAGTGACCAATGCCATAATAGCTTGTTCACCACTTGCTTCAATATCGACGATTTCAAAGTCTGGTCCAAATCCCATTCCAAACGTTCTGAGGTAAACCGGCAAGCGGGGATCTGAAATATCGACGATTGAAACCCCATGCTCATTCGGAGATGTCAGTGTGGATACATAAGGTGCCAACGCTAGATCGATTTCCGTTTCTCCTGCCCGCAATGTAGCTGTTTCAACAATACGACTATCACCCGTCAATTCAATGGATCCTCTAAAACCAGCGGGATCAGCGATACCATCCAGCGGATCAAGCCCCGTTGTTACCTCCAGGAAATCGTCCACTCCGTCGCCGTCGCTATCTCGATCTATGGAGGATGTGCCCATCGTCAGCTCTATATCATCTGGCAAACCATCTCCATCGGAATCGGGAGCCCCGGAAGCTCGAAGGAAAAGCCCTCCCGTAATATCCGTAAAACCAGCCGCTTCTCCTGCCGTCCCGGTCGCTTGTCCGAAATAACCGGAAACGGGATCAAAATAGCGAACTTCGAAAAGACTGTTCGCTGCCAAATCCAACATGATTTCGCCGGAAAAACTGGAAATCGCACGCTGGGCAAAGTTGCCCGTTTTCGTGTAAATATAGTCATTGCCCCAATCGAAATCTCCGTTGCCGATACCACCTTCGGGCAATCCGGTGCCCACCAGCGTAAACGCCACCTCCGATTGGCCCGGGTCGTTGCTCGAGAATTGAAGCGAAGCCCGAGCCAGTCCTGCAGATCCAGGTGTATAAACGACGGGGATTGAAGCAGACTCTTCGGGTTGCAACGTCACCTCAACACCCTGGTTTGAGCCGATGGAAAAGTCCAACTGTCCCGCCGATACACTTGGCGTGTATACCAATGGCAGACCCCCAGCATTTGTCACGGTCACAAGGTCCCATTCCTTGCTGACGCCGAGCTCTACTCCGCCGAGATTGTTGTTCTCATCTAGAAACTCGACCTGCAATTCTGGTTGGTTACTTAAGCCCCGAGCCTTCACCGTTATATCAAAAATGCCCGTATCGTCTACTAGGGTCGATGGTTCGGCATTTGTCGCAAGATAGAGACTGTCTTCAAAGGCCCCGGATGCCAGCGGATCAAAAATGATCTGAAACAACACGCCCTCGGAGGGCTCAAGTTCTAGCCCCGCTTCAATCCCTTCCACCGAAAAGGGCGAGTCCTCACCTCCAGCCAAGGTCGCAGAATCAACAACCAGCACGCTTGCCCCGCCATTGACTAGCTCAGCCTCAAATACGAGCCTCTCGCCACCGACACCGTCCGCAATCGACGTGCCGAGCGTCACGGTCCAATCGTCAGCGGCGGCGTAAGGATCCGCATCACGCAAGGGTTCGTTGGTGTCAGGATCCAACAATAGTGGAAACTGCGGGGAATCGTCGTCTGGCAAGATGGCAGCTGAAGGATCCAGTCCACTATTTTTCTGAGTCGAGAGTAGCTGAGCATAGTGCTGGCAGGTTCTACAACCGAAATGAGAAGAAACCTTAAATACGTTTCCAGCCTTGGGGGCTGGGTTCGCGTGCGCGAGGGCGTATGCCGGAACAGCGGTGAGACTCAAACCTTCGCGAACAAAGTCAGCCTTCAATCCAGCCAGTGCAGCCAGTTTCGTTGCTTCAGAAAAACGGAGTATCTGCGCATTGTGGCTTAGACGCATGATATCCAATTCGCCCAACATCATATTATTTGAATGCACCAAGCCTAAAGTATGCCCTATCTCGTGAGCAATAACATCACCCATTCTGTCGTCTTTATACGCTTGGGAAACGTCTAACGGACCGAAAAAACCAACCAACCCGTTCACGTATAGCTTCACTTTTCCCACCGGATTTTCATCGAACGCACTCGCAAAAAGATAGTCGATTTGAGAAGGACTGAGCTTATTGCGAGCCTCTGCCGTCGCGAGCTTCGAGACAAAGAGATCGAAATTCAGATCGACTGAACTGGCCAATCCCAAGTCTTTGGCTTGAGAGAAAACACCATCACCATTTGCGTCGATAAACTCTCCAGGAACCGTAGGCGTGTCGACATTACCGTCGCCGAATGCACCGTTCTTGCTGACATCGCCCGCGTCAAATACGCCGTTCTCGTTGAAATCGATGAAATCGCCCGGAACATCGATCACCCCTTTCTTTTGGCCTTCTTTTTGAAAATTGGCTACTTCCGTTCCGAAATCGGGTTTGCCGTTTCCATTATGGTCAATAAATTCATTGGAGGTCTGCGACCAATCGATGGTAATTCGCCTCGGTTCGCTGGGATTGTCCGCACTTGGCGAATAACCAACCGCACTCTGAATGTCTGATCCTAATCCATTAAAATGATTGGCAATCACATCGAAGGCACGCTGAAAGGCATTCTCCGCCTTCGAAATAAAGCTCGGGTTTGCGGTATCCGTTTCCCCTTGCACGGACGTGATATGGAGATCGACAAATTTCGATTTATCGAAGTAGATGATTGTCTTGCCTCGACCCTTGCCACGGAAGGTAGCCATTTCTTGCTTTACCTCTCCGTCTTCCGTATCGATCTTAAGAAACAGTTTTGCGGACCTCTCAGTTTCGTCATCTGGAGTGTAGCGAATTGTCCAGCCACCCCCTTGGTTGATACTCCACCGCGAATCGCTTGGTTCCTCGAAATACAACTCGGGAGATTCAACTCCATTCAATCGATTTTCAATGATCTCCCTTATGGTCTTTCCTTTCACAATTTCTGGGAGCTTGAGTATCCCGTCGTTGCGGTCGTCGTCCGCGTTATCGATCAAATGATAAACATAGTATTTGTAATTTTTGACGGTGACGTCGCCAACCGCGTTCCGGTTGCGGGATTTAACAGAGATTACCGCGCCCAAAAGGGCATTGCTAATCAGAGGCTTCCCCTTGTTCGCCCTTTCGAAAATGTCCTCTGTTGGCCGAAGATTGGCAGAGAGTTCGAGTGGTTTGTCTTTCTCAAATATGTAATAGTTTCCTTCTTTCAGACCGTTCTCGCCTTCGTTCTCATAAAAATCTTCAAACTTGCCGTCGATCGTTACCAACACCGTGTGGCGGGGCTTTACGCGGAGGTGGGGCCGCTGAGTATCATTCACGGGGTATCTTAGCGGCGGATCGAATGACGGTAGCTCGAATTTGAAGCGTTCCCCACTGCGGGTGAAAATGACCCTCTCTACCAAATCGCCTTCGGCTAGAAACGGTTCTCTCGCACCAGCCCAGTGCCTAGGTTCCGTCGTAAAATGCCATCCTGGGGCGAGTACGCCAACCCCAGCGTCGCTGG